>JAJYPT010000020.1 GCA_021795135.1 Actinomycetes bacterium | reverse complement strand
CAACACAAAAATGTAGTAGTTGCGCGGCGATAGCCAAGCCTCGCATAGAGTTGTCGGATAGGGTATTTAATTGTAAAGAGTGTGGATTGGTCTTAGATCGAGACCGCAATGCTGCAAGAAACTTAAACCCTGTTCGTACTACTGGGGTATTTTTGGGCGGGGCTAAACCCAAAAATATTGTAGTTCCAGTGGATGATGATGGCAATAAGACCAAGGTTTGTGCGCAAACCACGGCAGCTTGAGTCCAAGAATCCCACGACTTTAGTCGTGGGAGCAGTCAAAAAATCTAAAAACAATACCATCTATGAGATGGCCGGGGAAACTGCTTTAGAAAAACTTAGAGAGATTGCTAAAATACTTTCACTCCAAAAGATTTAGAGCTACTAAATTCAATCGGTTTAGTTTTAGGAAGAGTTCATAAATGAACATGAAGTAGAATTTAACTCACAAGACTTTCTAATCCGAGATGTTGTTGACTTAGACATGGAAAAAGGTTCAATAACTACAGACGAAGCAATGCCAATAGGCACAACTGTACAATTTCACCTACATGATATACAAACACCAGATTATGATTTAGAAATACTCCTTGGCAATTGTGAAGCTAAATCAGTTCTTTTATTTACTTCCAAAATACGAGGAATGCAGATGTTCAAAATACCGAATCACACCATAAAGGCACTAGCAAGATCTTGCAACAATGCTCCTATGGCTGGATTTTTCACTTCTGGAGAATTTAGCCCAGTAGGAAGAGGTAATTTTGTCCACGAATTTAGTACTTCAATAGTAATTTTTAGTTAAACAATTTAATTTAAAAACAGCAATACATTATACCTATCGCTATTTCGATCGGTCTAATGCTCTAAAAATAGTTAGGATGTATAAATGAAGGATAGCAATCTCGAACAATTAGGTATCAATGTCATTCGCGGTCTTGCCATGGATGCCCCTCAAAAAGCCAATTCCGGTCATCCCGGAACTGCCATGGCCCTAGCACCACTAGCTCATGTACTTTTCACAAAAGTAATGCGCCATGATCCAAGCAATCCTCATTGGCCAGACCGAGACCGTTTTGTTCTGTCTGTAGGACATGCTTCTATTTTGTTATATTCAATGCTTTACCTATGTGGCTATGGCTTGACCCTTGATGACTTAAAGTCTTTTCGTCAATGGGAAAGCGCAACGCCTGGACACCCAGAGGTACATCATACTCTTGGAGTAGAAACAACTACTGGTCCCCTAGGTCAAGGTTTTGCAACAGCAGTTGGTATGGGCATAGCCGAACGTTGGCTAAGGGCTCGCTTTAGCCCCGAACTTTGTAACCATTATACTTTTGTCCTTTGTAGTGATGGTGACCTCGAAGAAGGCATTTCTCATGAAGCAGCCTCCTTGGCTGGTCATTTAGGCTTAGGCCGTTTGATTTATGTCTATGATGATAATGAAATTTCAATTGATGGACCTACTTCACTTTCTTTTAGCGACAATACCGCTGAAAGATTTAGAGCCTATGGGTGGGACGTAGACGAAGTAGGAGAAATTGCAAACGATACCCAAGCTTTGGAAAAAGCTTTACGCAGAGCTATGTCTGTCGAAGATAAGCCTTCAATTATTATTCTAAAAAGCCATATTGGTTGGCCATCTCCAAATAAAGTTGACACATCTTCTGCTCATGGCGATCCTTTTGGTGAAGCAGAAATCAAACTAACTAAAGAAATTTTAGGAATTCCTCCTGAAGAAGATTTTTGGGTTCCACAAGAAGTTATAGATATGTATAGACAAACTATCGAGCGTGGACAAAAACTAAGTCAAGAATGGGAACAAAGACTAGCTTCTTATACTGGAGACAAACAAGCTTGGCAGACTTGTCAATCTGGAAGAGGAATCCCAGGATGGCAACAAAAACTTCCATCTTGGAAAGCTGGAGAAAAAATTGCTACTAGAAAAGCTATAGGAGCTTGTCTAGCTGCAACTGCTGATGTAATTCCTGGGTTGCTTTCAGGAGGAGCTGACCTTACTGGAAACACCGGCACTAGAATTCCAGAAGCTTCAGCTCAATCAGCTGCTAGTCCTGATGGACGCCAAATATATTACGGCATTAGAGAACATGCCATGGGCGCTATTATGAATGGAATGGCTCTACATGGAGGCGCACTTCCTCTTGGTGGTACTTTCTTTATATTTAGTGACTACATGCGCCCAGCTGTTCGTCTAGCCGCTCTTAGCGATGCCCATGTCATTTACTCTTGGACACATGATTCTATTGGACTTGGAGAAGATGGTCCTACTCATCAACCCATAGAACATCTCGCCTCTATTAGAGCAATGCCTGGACTTAGAGTAATAAGGCCCGCAGATGCAAATGAATGTGCTCAAGCATGGCGTATTGCAGTTGATAGCAATGGTCCTACCGCTCTAATTCTAAGTCGTCAAGATCTACCTGTATTAGAACAAACCTCTAGTCAAGGTGAAGAAGTTGACAAGGGAGCCTATGTGTTGCATCGCCCTGACAAAGATGAAGAAGATATAGTAATTATAGGTACAGGCAGTGAAGTCCATATCTGCATACAAGCTGCTAAATTACTAGCTGACAAAGGTATATCAGCTAGGGTTGTTTCTATGCCTTCATGGGATCTTTTTGCCGCCCAGTCAAAAGATTATCAAAACTCTGTACTACCTGTTGGAATTCCAACTTTGGCAGTAGAAGCTGGCGTTTCTTTTGGTTGGGAACGATATGCAGATGCCACTATTTCTATAGATAGATTTGGATCTTCTGCTCCTGGGGCTGTGAATATGGAGCGTTTCGGCTTTAATGCTGAAAATGTAGTTCAACATTGTCAAAATTTAATTAATTCCCTAAGTTAAATTCATCACATAAGAATGGCCCAAAAGGGTAAGAATAAAAACAACAAAAAGATGTAAAAGGAGCTACCAATGACAACTTTGCACCAACTCTTTGAACAAGCAGGACAAAGCCCTTGGATCGACAACTTACAAAGGTCTTATCTTGAAGGAAAAGAGTTGGTGCATTTAGTCGACCAAGGCATTAGAGGGGTAACTTCTAACCCTACGATTTTTGCTAATGCAATAGAAAATAGCCAAGATTATGACGACCAGTTCAAGGCTTTGATAGGGAAAAATCTTTCAGTAGAACAAGCTTATTGGGAAATGGTTATAGATGATATCTCCCACGCCTTAGAAGTTCTTGACCCTTTATACAAACAAAGCAAAGGCCAAGATGGATTTGTTTCCCTAGAAGTTAGTCCAAGTCTTGCCCATAAGACTCAAGAAACTATAGATTCTGCAACAGATCTAAAATCTAAGATTTCTGGTTCTAACCTGTTGATCAAAATTCCTGCTACAAAAGCTGGAATTCCTGCTATAAAACAAATGATTTCTCAAGGTTGTGGAATAAATGTAACTTTAATATTTAGTTTGCAACGATATGAAGAAGTCATAGAAGCATTTATTTCAGGGCTGGAATCACTTCCAAATAATCAGGATCTATCTGCCATTGCTAGCGTTGCTTCATTTTTTGTAAGTCGAGTAGATACCGAAATAGACAAAAGGTTAGATGAAATTGCTTCTTCTGAACCCTCTAAAGCCCAAAAAGCTCAGTCTTTGAAAGGAAAAGCTGCCCTAGCTCAAGCTAAATTGGCTTATCAAATTTTCAAAACTAAATTTTCAAGCACTAGATGGCAATCACTATCTCAACGGGGGGCATCTGTTCAAAGGCCTCTATGGGCTTCTACTTCGACAAAGAACCCCAATTATCCTGATTTAATATATGTAGAAAATCTAATTGGTCCCAATACTGTAAATACTATGCCCGAAAAGACAGTAAATGCCTTTTTAGAACATGGAAAAGTATCTCAAACAATAGAAGATGACCTTGATTTGGCTCATAAAACTCTTGAAGAACTAGGGGAAATTGGAATAGATCTTGAACAAGTTACTCAACTTTTAGAAGACCAAGGTGTGGACTCTTTTACTAAGTCTTTTGACGAATTGATAGATAAACTCACAGAAAAAGCAGCTCAGTTATCATGAAACTCTCCCAAAGATTATTAGAAAAAGATTCTTCTCTATGGCCAGAGCCAAACGTATCTCAAAATCGTTTAGGCTGGCTTGAAGTAGCTAATTTGATGAAACAAAAATCATCTGAACTTACTTCTTGGGCTAAAGACATTCCCTATAACAACATTTTCCTATTGGGAATGGGAGGAAGCTCTTTAGGGCCTGAGGTCCTAGCTAGTTGTGCTCCAGCTGGCTTTGAACCAAAGAAAAAACTAACAGTTATAGATACGACCGACCCGCAAACAATTCAAGACCAAGACATAGAAGATGGTTTTTTTATAGTTTCTTCTAAATCAGGCTCTACATTAGAAGTGCATTGCCTTTTTTCTTACTTTTGGGAAAAAGTTCCAGATCCAAGTCGTTACATCGCTATTACAGACCCTGGAACTCCTCTTGAAAAACTAGCTCGAGAAAAAGGCTTCTCTGCAGTTTTTATCAACCCTAGTGATATAGGGGGACGTTATTCTGTTTTGTCATACTTTGGCTTAGTTCCTGCAGCCCTTATTGGATATAACATAGAGAAATTTTGTTCTGATTCTTATGAAATAGATATTGATCAAGCAGTCGAACTTGGAGTCTCTATGGGTCAAGCTGCTAAACAAGGTAAGAATAAAATAAATATTGTAGTTCCGCCAAAATTTAAATCCTTTGGACTTTGGGCAGAACAACTTATTGCTGAATCAACTGGAAAACATGAAAGAGGATGTGTTCCAGTACCTTCTACAGAACTTGAGCCTGGTAATGATAGATTCAGCATAAAAATAGATATTGATTCGCCAGAGCAGTTATCTAAACAGTTTTATAGACTTGAAATTGCTGTAGCAATAGCAGGACATGTTTTAGAAATAGATCCCTTTGATGAGCCAAATGTAGCAGAGTCAAAGCAAAACACAGCAAAAGCTCTAGAGTCTTTGCCCTTAGGAGAAATCCCAACAAGCCCCCCTAGTTCTATCGTTGGGTGGTTGAAAGAAAATGCAAAAGAAAACGACTACATTTCCATACAAGCCTATTTGCCCTTTGGTCAAGATGATGAGTTAGAAAACCTAAGAAAGTCTTTAGCAAATAAAACCTCTCTTGCTAGCACTGCTGGATATGGACCTAGATTTTTACACTCAACTGGCCAGCTCCACAAAGGTGGTCCCAATGAAATACTTGCCATTCAAATAGTGCGTTCTAGTAGTGCCCCAGTAGTTGAAATACCGGGGAAAAACTATGATTTTGGAACCCTTCAAGCAGCTCAAGCTTATGGAGATTATCAATCTTTGAAAGCACACCATAGAAGAGTACTAAGAGTTGCCTCTGATGAACTATCTTCCATAATCATTGAGTAGAACTTAAAAAACTTTATGCTTAGTAACTCAGACAACAAAACCTGATATATCTACTTATAATCGGGTTAAAATACCTAATAGGAAGTTAAAAGCTTTCATTTACTATAACTAGTTGTCTTTGCCGCTGGAAAAAATAAGTTAGGATCAACTATGTCAGAACAAAATCAAACGCCTAACCCTTTATTACAAGGATTAAATCCCCAAAGACAAAGTCCTCCTCTTGTATTTATTGTCTTTGGTGCCTCAGGGGACTTGGCAGCTCGTAAACTTTTACCGGCTTTGGAACGCCTCTCAAGACGTAGGCAACTAGCAGCTGGATTTTCAGTTGTTGGAATAGCTAGAACCCAAATGTCAGATGAGGAATTTAAAAAACTAGCTCTCGAATCTGTTCCTGATTTTGGACCATCTTGGGAAGAACTTGTCAAAGGCTTTAGATATATAAGTGGCGAATATGCTCATCCCGATACTTTTGAAGAACTTAAAAAAGTTCTCTCTGAACTAGATGACCTTTATGGATGTTCTGGCAATAGGGTTTATTATTTGGCAACCATACCTTCGCTATTTGGAGAAGTTGCCCAAGGACTCAAAGATCATGGTCTAAATCAAGCCAAAGATCCTAATTCTTTTGTCCGCTTGGTTGTAGAAAAACCCTTTGGTAGAAATCTACCTAGCGCCCAAGAATTAGACGATAAACTTCACAGTTGTTTTGAAGAAAAACAAATTTTTAGAATTGATCACTACCTTGGGAAAGAAACAGTTCAAAATGTATTAGCTTTGCGCTTTGCTAATGCTATTTTTGAACCCATTTGGAATCGTCAATATGTTGACAATATCCAAATAACAGTAGCTGAGTCTTTAGGAGTAGAACATAGAGGAAGTTTTTACGAAACAGCAGGTGCTCTTAGAGATATTGTGCAAAATCATGTTATGCAAATATTATCTCTTACTCTAATGGAACCTCCTTCTTCTATAGATGCTACAGGAATTAGAAATGAGAAAGTAAAAGCGCTAAAAGCTGTTGAGATAATGACGCCTCAAGAAGTAGCTCAACAAGTAGTTAGAGCTCAATACAGCCCAGGATGGGTAAATGGAGAACCTGTAGTAGGATACCAACTAGAAGAAGGAGTCTCTTCTTCTAGCACTACTGAAACCTATGTGGCTATGAGGCTCAAAGTTGATAATTGGCGTTGGGCTGGGGTTCCTGTGTATATACGTACAGGAAAGCGTCTTCCAAAACGAGTTACCGAAGTAGCTCTACAATTCCAAACTGTTCCTCATTTATCTTTTTCTCAAAACCTAGTTACTGATCTTGAACCAAATGTTTTAGTAATTAGAATCCAACCTGATGAAGGAGTAACTATACGCTTTGGCGCTAAAGTTCCAGGGCAAGACTTTAGAGTAAGAAGCGTATCAATGGATTTTTCCTATGGGGCGGCATTTTTAGAAGAAACTTCTGATGCATATGAAAGACTACTTTTAGATGCAATGGTTGGAGATGCTACTTTGTTTATCCGTTCTGATGAGGTCAATCAAGCTTGGCAAATACTAGAACCTATACTAAATGCATGGTCTGAAAATGCTGTACCTGTTTATCAATACCCAGCTGGTCAATGGGGACCCGCCGAAGCAGATCAGCTACTAGCAAAAGAGGGACGAAAATGGCGCAAACCCTAGCCTACAGTACTGATCGGTGCTGGGAAAATTCTTCAGCAAGTATTGAGGAGGTAAATTCTGCCCTAGAAAAGCTTCGCAAAGAAAGTCAATACTCAGCAACTAGAACAGCTGTAGTAAATCTTATTGCCCTTGCAAATAACGTTCATGAGGCTAACTTAGTCAAAAAAACTATTAGAGAATTAGGATCTCATCATCCTGGGCGCACAATCATAATTACTTTGGATCAAAATATAGTTGATTCAAGCCTTCCTAAAGGAAGATTCGAAGCTAATGTATGTCTTTTTACCTCTCAAATAGGAGGTAAAAATTATTGGTCTGAAGAGGTAAGCCTAAATATAGGAGGTACCTTACAGCACAATCTCAATTCTTTGGTGGAATCTTTATTAGTTTCAGATCTCCCTATTGCTCTTTGGAGGGTTAGCGGAGCAATTACTTTAGAAGAAAACCTCATAGATGTTTCAAATGTAATTCTCATAGATACCAAAGATGGTGGAGACAAACAAAGCGGTCTATATAACCCATCTTTAGCTTTAATTTCTAATTTGTTTTCAAAAAAAACACCAGTCGTAGATCTATCTTGGATTCGTCTTACAATTTGGAGACAATTATTTGCTGGATTATTTAATAGTTCGGAATTTAGAGATTTTCTCAATGATATCGAACAAGTAAATATATGCGGCAAAGAAGGTCCTAGGCGACTTTTGGGAGGCTGGATAGTCCATAGTTTGGATCTGGACCCCGATAAAGTCTCTCTCACAGATGCAAAGCATGCCTCTATACAATTAATTGGAAAAAGTGGTAAAAAAGTAGGAAACTTTACCGTAAAGAGACATCCTGGAACTAGGGTCGTACAAGCCCAAGGAGAAATCCAAGAAGGGCCTTGTGCCACACAGCTTGCAACTTTGCCTAAATTGTCATTACCTTGGTCTCTAAACGAAGCTTTGATCAATCCCGGTCCTGACCCTATTTTCCAAGGATCAGTACTAGGTGCACTAAAGATTCGGGATACAAAATGACATTACCAGGCGAGATACAAGTTGTAGATGATGTAGCTATAAGCTTTTCTCAACTTATAGGAAAGACTTTTTCTGAAATAAAATCTCCTAAAATTTCTTTTGCTCTTTCTGGAGGCGCAACAGCTAAACGTTGTTATGAAAAACTATCTCTAGATTGGTCTTGGAGAATCGATTGGGCAAAAGTAGACTTTTACTGGGGAGACGAAAGATGCGTACCTTCAGATGATCCAGCTTCAAATCAACGCTTGGCTAAAGAATCTCTTTTAGATGAAGTAGCCACCCCAGGTGCAATTCACCCTATGGATTGCGCTAAGGGTCCTCAAAAATACCAAGAGCTATTGGAATCTATTGGCTCTATCAATGTTGTACACCTTGGAATGGGTCCCGATGGTCACACTGCTTCGCTTTTTCCTGATTCACCTGCTTTGACTGCTCCTAGGGATCAATTGGTTGTCTTCAATACCGACCCAAGGGGAAATAACCCATACAAAAGGATGACCTTTACCTACAGTGCTATAGAATTGGCTGACCTAGTGGTCTTTACCATAGAAGGCGAAAGCAAAAAAAGAGCTTTCAATGATTTGAAAAATGGAGCAGATTTACCAGCTAGTAGAGTTAGAGCTAAAAATATAATTTGGTTAGTAGACAAATTAGTAGCTCAATAGTAGCCCTATGAATGCTAATAATCATTCAAGTTTGAATATCGATCCAAACCTAGCTTATAAAATACGCCTAGATACTTTTGGAAATAAAATTTCTTTTTCTCCAAAAGTATTCATTCCCCTAACCCGACTGTGTTTAGATCGTTGTGGATATTGCAATTTTGCTAAATCACCATCAAAGACAGAACCAGATTATTTAGCTATTGATGAAGTATTGACCATAGCCACAAAAGCAGAACAAGCTGGCTGTCACGAAGCATTATTTACCCTAGGTGAAAAACCAGAACTTAGATACAGTTCTGCGAGAAAATGGCTCAAGGCTAATAGGTTTGATTCTACTGTTGAATATCTTTATTCAACAGCCAAAGCCGTAGTAGAACAAACTGGTCTTTTGGTTCACTCAAACGCTGGGGCTTTAGATAAAGATGAACTGTTATTGATGAGAAAAGTTAGCGCTTCACAGGGAATGATGATAGAAACTCTCAATCCATCTTTGCCATCTCATCGCCTTTGTCCTGATAAAACTCCCCTTAGGCGTCTAAAAACACTAGAAGAAGCAGGTAAAGCCTCTATTGCTTTTACTACAGGAATTTTAATTGGCATAGGAGAATCCAGACAAGACAGAATCCAAGCTTTACAACAAATAGCAGATAGCTACAACAGATGGGGACACATACAAGAAGTAATTATTCAAAATTTTTTACCCAAGCCCAAAACTCTCATGCGAAATCATCTTCCATGCCCAAACGAAGAATTGGCTTGGTCAATTGCAGCTGCACGACAAATTCTTCCAAAACAAATCCATATTCAAGCCCCTCCTAATCTTCAAGATGATTTTAGCTGGCTTTTAAAATCTGGCATAGATGATTGGGGCGGCATAAGTCCGCTAAGTCCTGACTATGTCAACTTAGAAAGACCTTGGCCTCAAATAGAAAAACTCTCCCAAATTAGTGCCAAAGAAGGATTTGAGCTCATAAGTCGTTTGACTATATATCCTGAATTTATAAATACCAAATGGCTTGATCCAAATGTTATGCCATCGGTGCTAAAAGCAATGGATTCCCAAGGTTATGCAAGAGAGTCTAAGTGGTATGCGGGAGGAAATGTTGAGGTTCCAAAATTAATACTCAATTTTAAACCTTGTAGCAATAGTGCTGTCCAAGAAGTACTCAATGGAGTTGAATTGGGACAAGAAGTTGGCTTAGAAGAAATAATTACACTATTTTCTGCCCGAGGTAGAGAAATAGGCAATATCGCTGAATTGGCAGATGATTTAAGAAAAAAATCGGTAGGGTCTCATGTAACTTGGGTAGCCAATAGAAATATAAACTATACAAACATTTGTACTTTTAAATGTCGTTTTTGCGCATTTTCCAAAGGTCCTTCCTCTTTGAACCTAAGAGGGAAACCATATCTTTTATCTTTAGAACAAATAACAGAAAAAGTACTCCAAGCTCAACAAGTTGGCGCTACCGAAGTTTGTCTTCAAGGAGGTATCCATCCTGAGTTTGATGGAGAGTTTTACCTTAGTGTAATAAAAGCAATTCGAAAAGTTTCTTCTACTATTCACATCCATGGTTTTAGTGCCTTAGAAATTACCCAAGGCGCCCAAAGACTAGGCATAGACATAGGACAATATCTAAAAGAACTAAAAAAAGCAGGTCTTCAAAGCCTACCTGGAACAGCAGCAG
The DNA here is from genome assembly GCA_021795135.1 of Actinomycetes bacterium. GTDB lineage: Bacteria > Actinomycetota > Acidimicrobiia > Acidimicrobiales > JAJYPT01 > JAJYPT01. The sequence goes on along the minus strand of JAJYPT010000020.1, from coordinate 7,149 downwards.
AAATATTAGACGATGAAATTAGAGCTTCTATTTGTCCTGATAAAATCACAACTCAACAATGGTTAGATGTACATGAACAGGCTCATTCGATAGGTCTTAGATCAAATGTAACTATTATGTTTGGAACCATAGAAAGCCCCTATCATTGGGCTAAACATCTATTGGCAACTAAACAACTCCAGATAAAAACTGGTGGATTTAATGAATTTGTTCCTCTTGCTTTTGTCCACAAGGCAGCTCCTTTGTTTTTGAGGGGAAAATCGCGCCAAGGTCCCACTTTTAGAGAAGCTCTACTTATGCACGCTATAGGCAGAATTGTTTACAATAAATATATAGATAATATTCAAATTTCATGGGTAAAGATGGGAATCGATGGAACTCGCCAGTTGCTCCAAGCAGGAGGAAACGACCTAGGTGGGACTCTCATGGAAGAAAATATTTCTCGTGCTGCTGGAGCCAGCCACGGACAGGGAATGAACAAAGATGATTTTATCCAATTAGTAAAACCTTTGGCAAGACATCTGTCTCAACGAAATACCTTATACCAAAAAATAACAACATCTGAAACAAAAGGATAAAGTGAGCACACAAAATCACATAGATGATGATTCCTTATACCTACAAGCCAACCAACTATTCAAACAACTCTTGGATTTAGCAGGAGCTCATTCAAACAAAGACCAACTAGAGGCAATTTTTTCTTCTGCTTTCAAACTTGCAAAAAACAATACTTCTCGCTTGGATTTAAAAATAACAAACGCAGCTCTGTCAGAAATGGCTCAAGCATTTGAGACCTTTGCACCATATCGATTTACTCCAAAAGTCACTATTTTTGGTTCTGCTCGGATCCAACCTAGTGATCCCCTATACCTCCAAACGATGAATTTAGCCCAACTGTTGGCAAAAAAAGGCTGGATGGTGGTAACTGGAGCTGGACCTGGAGTAATGGCTGCTGCAACTGAAGGTGCTGGGAGAGAAAAATCTTTTGGAGTAAATATACGTCTTCCTTTTGAACAAGGTGCTAATAGTTTCATAGCAACTGATTCCAAATTAGTTGAAATGAAATACTTTTTTACTCGCAAGCTAATGCTACTCAAAGAATCTAGCGGATTTGTAGTCTTACCAGGAGGATTTGGAACCTTAGATGAAGTTTTTGAATTACTTACACTTCAACAAACCGGAAAGGCAGAACCAGCTCCTATAGTTCTTCTAGATTCCATTGGGGGAACCTATTGGCAAGGTTGGTCAAAATTTCTAAAAGAACAAGTTGCTTCAAAAAATCTTATTTCAGCACAAGATCACAACCTCTATAGCATTACCGACGATGTCAAAAAAGCTAGTGATGAACTGTTAAATTTTTACTCTAATTATCATTCTCGTCGATTTGTGGGAAACCTTTTGATCCTAAGAATGAAAAATCGACCAACTCAGGCTTGTCTAGATGAAATAAATAGAAAATTTTCAGATATCTCTAATGGAGAAATTAAAATAATTCCTCCCCACAAAGTAGAAATAGATGACAAAGATGCTCTAGATCTTGCCCGTTTGGGCATTAAATTTGATCGCATACACCATGGAAAACTACGCCTTCTAATAGATTTTATAAATACTTGTGAAACAGAAAAATCTTTTCCAAAGAATTAGCTCAAGAACTTCTAGTCCAAAAACCTTCTTTTTAGACCTAGCTAGGAAATAACTGTTCTTATTTTTACCAACAAGGCTATACATCTTTGTTGTATCACCCTATCCAGGAAGGGTTTCTCCTCCTATTGGAGAAAGAATTTCTCCTGAATAATAACTAGATAAACTATCAGCGGCAAAAAATATATAAGAAGGCGCTATTTCATCAGGATGAGCAGGACGACCCATAGGAGGATTTTGTCCGAAGTGTTCTACTTTTTCTTCAGAAAAAGTAGATGGAATCAAAGGAGTCCAAACAGGTCCAGGAGCTACAGCATTGACTCTAATACCTCGGTCAACTAAAGCTTGGGCTAAGGAATAAGTAAGGGCATTTATAGCACCTTTGGTAGCAGAATAATCAATAAGAGATTTATTGCCCCTTAGACCATTAATCGAGCTTGTATTGATAATGCAAGATCCAGGTTTCATATGAGACAAAACTGCTTTTGTCATCCAAAAATAACTATAAATATTAGTTTTGAATGTTGTATCCCACTGTTGGGTTGTTATGTCCTCAAAGTTTTCACAAGGCTGTTGAAATGCAATGTTGTTTACTAAAATATCAATCTTGGCAAAATGTTGCAGAGTTTTAGATACCACATCTAAACAATGGCTTTCTTGGGTCAAATCTCCTGGAAGTAAAAGTGCTTTTCTACCTGCTTTGTTTATTAAATTTGCACTGTGTTGGGCGTCTTCTTCTTCTTCTAGATAAGCAATTGCAATATCGGCTCCTTCTTTAGCCATGCCAATACTTACCGCCCTACCAATACCAGAATCGCCTCCTGTAACTATTGCTACTTTATCTTTTAGCAAGTCTCTACCCCGCCAAGAAGCCATTTCGTCTCTAGGATGAGGATCCATGGGTTTTGTATAACCCGGACGGGTTTGACTCTGAGGTGGTGGAATAGTCTTTTTGTCATCGGGACTCATTGCATCTCCTTTAGAATTTTTACTAAAAGATTTACCTTTGGAGCTGTCTTTAAAAACTCTCAAGCTAGGTTTTATATACCTAAAATTTGATCCGACTAAAACAACTACTTCATTTGCTGATCTATTTGAAATTGGACCAAAGGCAAAAAATACGAATTAAATAATTCAGCTAAACTTATCTAGTTTTACCCAAAGGACTAGCTCCACGATTATTTCTATTCCAAGTTTTACAGCTCTAATTAATTAGAGCTGTAAAACTATTACTCTTGAGTATTTATACAAGCCAATAGATCAACTACCCCCCAAGTTATCTCAAAAGATAAAGATAGCTTGAGAAGAAATAAAGACCTATTTCACTCAAAGTCTTATTTATAGTTGAACAAGGTATCTACTTACAGGTAGCAAAAATTAACATAATAAGTGAAAAATCCTCAATGGATATATTTGAAACTATTCCATTGGCGAAATTTAAAAATCGTCTTGTGTTTCGGGTTTCAAAATTGCAGCTGCTTTTTCAACGTTGCGCAAAGCTCTACGAATTTTTTTCTCTTGATTTTGGATTTGCAAATCATTTGTTCTAACAGCAGTTTTTAAAGACTCAAAAGCCAAATCCGACAACTGTTCAGCAATAGCATCAAGTTGATCTATTATGTTTTGAAATTGCATGACTGTAACTGCTAAAGCCACAAAAGCAAACAAGAGCTAATTTGTCTATTGGTCATAATTATGCTCTTTATTCAGCTTCACCTTCTTCGGGAACCAAACACCATGATGCATGACCTTTAGATATGTGAGCTCCACATTCAACACAAACATCTTCATCATCTTTAATAGCTAAACACCACGAGGCATGCAATTCGCCAGGTTCAGCTCCACATTCAGCACAAGGAGCAACAATCAAATCTGGCGAGCGCTTGAGAGCCCGTGCTTCTTCAAAACGACGATGGCGCCCTTTTTTCACGAGTAAATCCCCCAGTAACTAAATTGAATTAAACTCAAATTCTAACCTTTTCTTGAACAGAAATTATTTTATAACCTAAAATGATAAATAAAATTCTCTTTATATCTTTATATAATAATAAAAATTCTACCCTGATTAACAATTTGATAGGTGAAACTATGCCCGAAGAACTAAATATTGATGCAATGATTGAAAGATTCCGACAAAGATCTATCGCTGTCAAACAAAGAGGAGTCCCTCCTATAGAAGGACCAGAACGTAAACGCTTTATAGAACAAGCTCAACTAGATTTTATGGATTATGCAATCATAGGAGATGCTGAGGGAACCATAGAAGATGGAATATTGACTTTGAGAATTAATTTAGCCCCCCAAGAAGAAGAAAAAGAATAACAAAGTCAATTTCTTTTTTCTAAAACTAACCTATATCCTTGCTCTAAAGCTACAACTAAATTTCCCCTCAAAAGCTCTTGTATTGATTGTCCGATCAATTCTTTTCTCCATCCAAGATCTAGTCTATTTTGTTTTCCATTGAAAAATAGCTCTAGATCTTTTCGAGTAGCCAACAAAGAAGGATCTAGATCAATATCTTGACAAAATTGGCTTATCCATGCACTTACTAGAGCTAAAGCAGGCTTTAATTTAGAATCTATATATTCATTAAATGGGGGGAGGACTAAATCCTTTTCTTGGAGATTGATTCCTTCTTGCAAAGCTTGTAATAAAGATTCAATAGAAGAAGCATTTAATTTATTTAAATCCATTCCTCTTACTTGATAAAGGTCATCTTTGCTAAGGACAAGAGAGTGAGCAATAGAAGATATAGCTAAATCGCTTATTATAAAACGACTGGGAATGTTTTTTTCTTGTGCCAAAATTTCCCGCCAAGCAGCTACTTGCTGAGCAACCCCCCTGCTTTTTCCCTCTAGTGTTTTAGAATCTTTTAATTTCCACCAAGCCTTTTTGACATCTATAGTCTTGCTAGAGCGAGATAAAAGGTTATCTAATTCTTGTTTCAACCAAGTGCTTCTTCCCAATTTATTTAATTTAGCATCTAATAGGGCATATAAATTTATTAGATACATAACATCTAAGGCAGCATAAGCTTGTTGTTGATTAGACAAAGGTCTAATAGTCCAATCGCTTAGACGACTTTGTTTGCTAATTGAAATTCCTAAAAAAGCTTCAGTCAACTTGGCCAAAGAAGGACTAGACATTCCAACAAAGCCAGCAGCTAACTGAGTATCAAATAAATTAGAAGGAATCTTGCCACAAACTTTGTAAAAAATTTGAAGATCTTGCTCACAGGCATGTCCAACTGCCAAAGCATCTGATTCAAAAAGTTTCTCTAAAGACCCAAGGTCTAATTTATAAGGATCGCATAAAGCTATTTTATCTTGCCATTTCAGTTGAATTAAAGCTAGGTCAGCATAGTAACTACGTTCTCGGTGAAATTCTGTATCAAAAGCATAAGAACCCGTACTTATAATTTCATCAAGACATTGTTCAAATCTGTCTTGGGTATCAACCCAAAACCAATTAGGCAAAGGGGCTTTAGGCATTACCCTCCATAGCTCATCTTGGTATCTTGGATCATCAAAGATTGCCTTGTCTCATCTAAAAACTCTACATCTAAAATTTGGCTAATAAAAAGATTATGACTTCCTAAGTGTTCAATGGAATTTACCCTGCATTCTAAGTAACCAAAAGCAATATCTAAAACAGGAGATCCAATAGATGACTCACTAAAGCTGTGTCCGCACAAAGTATTGGCATTGGGATCAAAAACACAAGGCTTGACAAATTTACGTATACTAGAACGATCTTTTTTATCTATGAAACAAAGAGTAAAAACTCCTGATTGTTCAACCAAAAAATTAGTCAAAGAATCTGCTTCTATGGATACATATATAAGTTTTGGACTAGAACAAATTTGACCGGCCCAATTTATAGTCATAAAGTTTCTTGTGTTTTCAAATCTAGATCCCAATACATAAAGCCCTGAAGGCATTGCCCAAAGAAGACGACGACGAATTTTGTCATATTCTTGAGGATCTTTGTCTTTGGGTATTGGACCTATTATGTCTTTTGGATTTATGGGCTTGGGCATATATAAATTCTAAAGGAATAATCTTTTTTCAATTTATTTTTGCACAATAAGCAAAACTTGTTCTCGTCGTCCTCTACGCAATAATATATAGCGTCCATGAATTAGGTTGGGGGTATCTAGCATAGCTTTTGGGTCAATAACTCTATCGTTGTTTAGATAACATCCCCCTTGAGCTATAAGCCTGCGGGCTGCTGAAAGAGATGGGACAATTTTAGATAAAGCAAAAGCTTGAGATACTTCAATACCTTTTTCAAACATTTCCCAAGAAATATCAATACTGGGAACATCTGCCAATACCTCTAAAAGTAATTTTTCATCTAAAAAAGATATATCTTGGCTAAAAATTGCCTCAGAGGCTTTTTGGGCTCTTTGGGCTTCTTGTTCTCCATGAACAAAGGCTGTAACTTGACTTGCTAATGCTAATTGGGCTTGTCTTTTCTCTGGCTCTTTTTCCAGAGCCAATTCTAAATCTAAGATTTGGTCACGAGAAAGAAAGGTAAAAAAACGTAGCAGTTGAATCACTAAGGAATCTTCAGTTTGAAGTAGAAATTGAAACATTTTATAGGGAGATGTTTTTTTAGGATCAAGCCAAATATTTTCCCCTTCGCTTTTGCCAAACTTTGAACCATCAGATTTGACCAGGAGTGGAGAAGTTAGTCCAAAGGCTTCTTTTTGTCTATTGCGCCTTATAAGTTCGATCCCTGTTGTTATATTTCCCCACTGGTCACTACCTCCTATTTGAATGGAGCAATCGTAATTATCAAATAAGTATAAAAAATCAAATGCTTGTAATAACATATAACTAAATTCAGTATATGAAATACCTTGTTCTCTTTGCTCAAGACGAGAACGGACAGAATCTTTGGCAATCATTTGGTTAACACTAAAATGTTTACCAACATCTCTCAAAAAAGCCAATAAATTTAATTCACTCAACCAATTTGCATTATTAAGTAAAATAGCTTGATTTTTTCCCGGTGAAAAATCTAAAAGATTTTCTAGTTGTCTTGCAACACTAGCTAAATTAAATTCAAGTTGATCTTTGGAAAGTAAATTTCTTTCTTGAGATTTCCCCCCAGGATCTCCAATAAGACCAGTTCCCCCTCCAGCAACTGCGATAGGACGATGACCTGCTAATTGAAATCGTCTCAAAGTTATGATGTGAATCAAATTACCCAAGTGTAGACTATCAGCAGTTGGATCAAAGCCAGCATAAACAGACATAGAGCCACTAGATAGTTTTTGAGCTAGTGATTGATCAGTAACTGAGTGAACTAACCCTCTCCAATTTAGATCTTCAAATAATTCGACCATAGTAAATCCATTTCTTAAAAATTTCTAGTTTAACTTTGCTCTAAGCTGTAGGGCTTTAACTCTAGCTTTGTCAGCAACAGAAGGAATTGCTAATTCAACTACTTGATCTAAATGACTAGCAGCTTGAGCAAAAAGCCCTGATGATATAGATCGGA
>JAJYPT010000171.1 GCA_021795135.1 Actinomycetes bacterium | reverse complement strand
TCCATTTGGACCATCTAGTACAAAAGTTAAACCTTTTGTGGCTTTTTTGTCTCGCATCATCAATTGGATAAGCTCTCCAGAATCTAAATTAGGCGGCAGATTTGTACTTAGACCATAAGCATCTAAAACTTGTTTATGTCTATCTATTGCTTTTAAATCAATCCGACCTAAATTATGAGCTAATTTAGCAGCAAAAATAATCCCTATTGCAACAGCTTGACCATGTAAAAGTCTATCTTGGGAATAACGGGGGTCAAAAGATAGTGCTTCTAGGGCATGAGCAAGAGTATGTCCATAATTCAAAAGAGCTCTTTTACCCCCTTCACGTTCATCTTGGGAGACAAAATTTGCCTTGATCTCTACACATTTAGCAACTTGGTGTTCTAGATCTAGGTGTTGGAGTGTTTCTCCTCCCAAAAAAGAGTATTTAGCCATTTCCCCCAAGCCACTTTTGTATTCTTTTTCAGGTAAAGATTTTAAAAATTCCAGATCACAAATTACGCTTTTTGGCTGCCAAAAAGCGCCAACTAAATTTTTCCCCTCAGCTAAATTTACCCCTGTTTTGCCACCAATGGCGGCATCAATTTGGCCCAACAAGGTAGTAGGTAGGTGAATAAGAGATATGCCTCTGTGATAAATTGCTGCAGCAAAACCTGCTGAATCAGTAACTACTCCCCCACCTAGTGCTATAACCACATCAGATCTAGTAAGTCCCCATTTGGCAAAAGCAGAACAAAGCTGTTCGACACTGGAGAGAGTTTTAGCATCTTCTCCATCTGGAACCATAAAAACTTGTTGTTCAATCCCAGTTTCTAGGCTAAATCCAATTTTAGGCTGGCTTACAATAGCAGCTCGTTTTGCCCCAGGTAAAATGTTAGCAATCACCTCAGACAAAAAAGACTTGACACCGCTTCCAATAATTACTTCATAAGAACGCTGCCCTAGAGGGACTTTTACCTTGATCAAAAAATACTCCCAAAGATAGTTTATATATTATTGTTAGCTAATAGCCATTGTTCAATTTGATCCAGTATCTGACTTATGGGCTGGCTATCTACATCTATGATCAAATCTGCAATTTGTTCATACAGTGGAGCTCTAAATTGATACAAATTCTTTACATTTTCGGCCACATTTCCCTCTAATAAGGGTCTGCCTGTTCCTGTTCCCACTCTTTTTATTATCGTCTCAGGGGTTGCTCTTAGCCATATTACTAACCCCGACTCTGACAATAGTTTTCTATTTTGTGGATCTAAAACTGCTCCTCCAGCTACAGAAACTACTGCTGGATCAGAATAATTCGCCCCTTGTTCCAAAGCAGCTGATTCTTGTTTTCTAAAAGCTTGCTCACCTTGTTCGGCAAATATTTCAACTACTGTTTTGCCTGTATTTGATTCAACTTGGGCATCACTATCAAACCACGCCCATCCTAATCGAAGAGCCAAAGCAGATCCAATAGTTGATTTACCCGCCCCCATCATTCCTATTAAAAAAACTTTTAGTTTCACCTATTTCCTAAATAAACATTTCAAGCTTTAGAAGAAGATACACCTAAAGATTTGATATATGAATTATAATTAGCTAAAAATTCAGCCAAAGAATCTCCACCAAATTTTCGTAAAGCTTCTGTTGCTAAAACCAAAGCCATCATTGTCTCTGCCACAACCCCCATAGCTGGAACAGCTGTAACATCGGTTCTTTCTTTGAAAGAAACTGTTTCTTGTTTGGTAATTGTATCTACTGTCTTTAGAACAGGACGATTTAGGCTGGCTAAAGGTTTCATGTACGCTCTAGCAGATATAAGGCCACCAATAGAAATTCCACCTTCTATTCCACCAGCATTATTAGAAGATCTTTCATAAGAAGATGTCTCCTCGTCCCAATTGATTGGATCATGGGCTGCAGAGCCCCTACGAGATGCTATTTCGATACCATCTCCTATGGAGACAGCCTTTATTGCTTGGATACTCATAAGAGCTTGGGCTAAAAGAGAATCCAGTTTACGATCCCAATGAACGTGGCTTCCAAGTCCAACTGGAACCCCATAGGCTAAAACTTCTGCCACTCCACCTAGTGAGTCACCTACTTTGGCAGCTTGTTTTATCTCTGTGACCATTGCTTGTTCTAGATCTGGATCAAAACACCTCACAGAAGAACTATCTACTGTTTCTAAGTCTTGTGGCAAAGGACGCTTAGATAAATTTGAACTAATAGATCCCAAAGCTATAGTGTGGCTCAAGATTGAAACCCCAATATGGGATAATAAGGCTTTTGCGCAAGCTCCTGCTGCAACTCGAGCAGCAGTTTCTCTAGCAGAGGCTCGCTCTAGGACATCTCTTGCATCTTCAAAGCCATATTTTTGCATTCCAGCTAAATCAGCATGTCCTGGACGTGGCTGAGTAAGAGGTTTTTCAGTCTTTCCAGGAGCTGCAGACATCTCTTTTTCCCATTTGGGCCATTCTGTATTGGCTATTTCTATAGCAACTGGAGAACCTAGAGTGCGGCCATGTCGTATTCCGCCAGTTATGCGGATTGCATCTTTTTCAAAACGCATTCTGGGGCCTCTTCCATAGCCAAGCCGTCTTCTAGAAAGCTCATTTTCAATATCTTGGGATAATATGGGAAGCCCAGCTGGCAATCCTTCTATAATTACGCTCAAAGATGGCCCGTGGGACTCTCCTGCAGTTAAAAAACGAATCACAATAAAAATTTAGTGCAATATTGGCTAAATATATCTCTAGGCGGGATTTATTTCTCTTTGGTAGACAATATCTACATTAAAAGAGTTACTAACAGGAGGAGGAGCTCCTGGAACAGAAGGAGAAACATATGTCATAGTAAAAAGATTATTCAATTTAATATTACCACCATACATCGTTCCACTATTTGTAAAATGCCCTCCAATTGTAATAGCCCCAGGAGAAGTACAAGGGGTATAAAAGAAAGTACTAAGAGGTGAATTAAAAGTTACACTTTGTCCAATGGTAATATTTCCCCCTGTTGAACAATCTGTTGTAGAAGGAACTATAAAAGCTATCTGATGAGCAAGGCCATCAGCTGATGAAGCATTGAAATTTTGAGATATAGAAATAGAACCATTAGTTATAACTGCAAGACTGTGCAACACAGACAAAACAGTTTTGTTTGAAAATGACAAAGTACAACCAGTAGAAGTATTGATAACAACCAATTCTTTACCTGTTGGAGGTTTACCACCTGGACCATACCAACCATTGATAAGAGTTTTGGCTGCAGAACAAGAAGTTGTTGGATTTAGAGTATATCCAGTATTGACCCAAGAATTATAAGCAGAAGAATAACTAAGTTGTGGAAATGGCTGACTAGGAGGAGCAGCTAGAGTTGCATGGTTATAGATATTGCCAGAAACAGTAGCAGGACTACTGACATTGACAGTCCCAGCAGCACTTGCATTTCCAGTTATCGAAGAATTATTAGTCAAAGAAATAGATCCCGAAGAAGAAATGGCATTTCCGCCAATATTGGCAGTTCCAGCTAAATTTATGTCTCCAGTGGACCAAACATTATTATTTACATTGCAGCTGTTAGAAAGAGTTGCAGTTCCACTTGCACTCGGGACAAAAACGTTTCCACCTATTGTTGCATTATTAGAGCACGTAAAGTTTTGATTTACATAGATATTGGCGTTATTAGAAGATGAGCCGCTCAAAGAAAGATGATTACCAATAGCTAAAGATGAATTTGAAAAAATGGCATTATTAAATACTGGCGCAGGTGTCAAATCAACCAGGGATTGCATTGTTCTTTTATTACTAGGAGCAGAAGCTAAATAACCAGAAGAGGTAATTTCTGCAGCTACAGGGTATGGATTTGAAGTAGATGAGACAAAAGGACAACTTCCGGTTCCAGAAGCTGGCAATGATGAGTAATAAGAAATAGAAACTTGATAATCAGCTGTTGTTGCATTAGATCCAGAAGTTGCAAGAGAGCCAGAAATTGAACAAGACGAAGATGAAGAAAATGTAGCTAGAGAGCTAGATTGTAATTGACTATAGGCCAAATTTATTCCAGCTTGGGCTGCATCTATTGACTTTACCCTTGATTGATAGATCGAAGATGAACTTGAAGAATGCAAAGAAACATAAAAA
>JAJYPT010000170.1 GCA_021795135.1 Actinomycetes bacterium | reverse complement strand
ACTATTGAGTGGGAATGAAATAGTTGTACTTTTTAGGCTATATTTATTAGCTAATGTCTCTTAGTCAAAATAATTCTTCTTATCTTAGATATCGAACAATTTATAAAGATTCAATTGCTTTTGTTAGTGAAGATGACTTATGGATTCTAGAGTCTGGCTCTAGTACTCCTCGTAGGCTTACAGCTAATCTTAGTGAGGTAACTAGGCCTATATTTTCCCCAGATGGGAAATGGATAGCTTTTACCTCTCGAGAGGAATTTCATCCAGAATGCTATTGCATGCCCGCTGAAGGTGGTCCAGCTACTCGTCTTAGTTATTTTGGTGAATCAGCTCTTACTACTGCTTGGAGTCCTGAGGGAAAGATCATCTTTACCTCAGCAAAACGCCAACCTTTTGCCAACTCTTTAGAAGGATATAGCATTGGCGTATATGGCCAAGATGTCGAAGTGCTTCCCTATGGTCCTTTTCGTAATATTTCTTTTGGTCCCAACAACAGAGTAGTTTTAGGGAAAAATACCGCTGACCCTGCTCGTTGGAAGCGATACAGAGGAGGTATGGCAGGAGAGGTTTGGATAGAAACTTCTACTAAGGGCCATTTTGAAAAGCTTATTGACTTAGCTGGCAATATTGCTTCTCCAATGTGGTTCCAAGAGAGGATATTTTTTCTTTCTGATCACCAAGGAATAGGTAACCTTTATTCTTGCCAACCAGATGGAACCGACCTTGTCAAACATTCCAATCATCAACAGTTTTATGCTCGTCTTGCTCAAACAGATGGAAACAGCATTGTTTATCAAAATGCTGGTGACATTTGGATTTGGAATATGGATATGGCTGAGCCTCAAAAACTCGATATTGATTTAAAAAGTCCAAGAGTCCAACGTAATCGTAAATTTGTCCCTACTGATAAATATCTCAATGAATATGCAATTGACCCTGAAGGAAAGTGCCTAGCTCTAACTAGTAGAGGACAGTTGTTTTCTATGCAGCCTTGGCAAGGAGCTGTGAAAAATTATGGTAAACCAAATGAAGTTCGTTATCGCCTACCTAGTTGGATAGATAACAAAACTTTTGTTGTTATAAGCGATGAAGGCGGAGAAGAGTCTTTAGAGATCTATAATGTAGAAAACTTTGAATGTAAAAAAATAAAGCCACATGATTTAGATTGGGGTTTTATCAAAGAGATAAAAGTTTCCCCAGATTCGAATCATATAGCCTGGTCCAACAACCGACATCAGCTTTGGATGTTACAGCTCAATAAAGATGATGGACATGGACCCGTTCTTTTGGACCACAGCCCCTATGGAAGTCTTAGGCACCTAAATTGGTCAAGCGATTCAAGGTGGTTGACTTATAGTTTTGCCAATAGTGCTAATACTTCTTTGATCAAAGTGATTGACTTTAGCTGTCATAAAAACTTCAAAATCACCTCGGGTGAATTTAAAGATATTCAACCTGTTTTTGATCCTGATTCTAAATACCTTTATTTTTTGTCTTTGAGAATTTTTGATCCTGTCTATGATGCGGTATTTTTTGATCTAGGTTTCCCCAAGGCTATGAAGCCTTATATGGTTACTTTACAAAAAGATACTCTTTCTCCTTTTGAATCAAAAAAAGAACCAGATGAGAAAAAAGAATCAGATGTTAGTTCTAAAGAGGAACAAAAAACAGTACCCGTATTAGATATTGACCTAGAAGGTATTCAAAATCGAATTATACCGATGCCTTTACCAGAAGGTCGTTATGGTCAATTAGGAGCTATAAAAAATAAAATTATCTTTACTAGTTCTCCTGTCAAAGGTTCTTTAAAAAGAGATATTTTTGACCTTTCAGATAAAGACCAAAATTCTTTAGAATCTTTTGAAATCAGCACCCAAGAACACGAAGTATTACTAAAGGGAATTTCTAATTTTGTTTTATCTAGAGATGGATTGAAACTAGCTTATCGAAGTGGAAATCGTCTTAGGGTAATTTCAGCAGGACAAAAACCTAATGAAAAAGCCGAAAGTGAAGCTCCTGGGGTAAAAAGTGGATGGATAGATTTAGCTAGGGTAAAAGTTTCAGTTATTCCTCAAAAAGAATGGCGTCAGATGTTAGTTGAGGCATGGAGGCTCCAAAGGGAAAATTTTTGGACCCCTGACATGTCAGGTCTTGATTGGGACCAAGTTTTACAAAGTTATATATCTCTTGTAGATAAAGTTTCTACTCGCCAAGAATTTTCTGACCTTATGTGGGAGATGCAAGGAGAACTAGGTACTTCTCATGCTTATGAACTAGGAGGAGATTATCGTTCTGTACCTGCTTATTCTATGGGTCATCTTGGTGCTGATATAGATTATGATTCTAATTTGGCTCAATGGAAAATATCTAAGATCATAAATGGTAATAGTTGGGATCCAACCGAAGCTAGTCCTTTGTCTACTCCTGGGATATTAGCTGAACCAGGACAAGTGATTTTATCTATAAATGGTCAAAAACTAGATGAGAATAATTCTCCTGGATCCTTGTTAGTCAACCAAGCAGGATCTGAAGTGGAATTAGAAATAGCTAGCCCAGGAATAGATAATTCTAGAAAAGTAGTTGTCAAAACAATAAAAGATGAACGTAAGATTAGATATAGGCAATGGGTTAGAACAAATAGAGAACTTGTTAGTACTAAGAGTGATAATAAAATTGGCTATATACATATTCCAGATATGGGCCCTTATGGCTTTTCTGAATTTAACAAGTACTACCTTTCTGAGTTGCAAAAATCAGCTTTGATCATTGATGTCCGCTTTAATGGAGGGGGACATGTTTCACAAGTAATTTTAGAAAAAATAGCTCGCAAAAGAATTGGATTTGATGTAAGTAGGTGGGGACCTATGGAACCTTATCCTTCTGATTCTCCTTCTGGACCTTTGGTTGTTATTGCTAACGAATTTGCAGGATCAGATGGAGATATTTTTACTCATTGTTTTAAGCTTTTATCTTTAGGGCCAGTGATTGGACGTCGGACTTGGGGAGGGGTAATTGGAATCTCTCCTTCTCATGGTTTGGTTGATGGCAGTGTAACCACTCAACCAGAGTATGCTTTTTGGTTCAAAGATGTAGGATGGGGAGTAGAAAATTACGGTACAGATCCTGACATTGAGGTAGATATTTTACCCCAAGACTATGCTTTGGGGGTAGACCCTCAGCTACAACGAGCTATTGAGGTAGCACAAGCAAAGCTTAAAGATCATAAAAGTCTTATGCCAGATTTAGAGAATCGTCCTAAAGTAACGCTTTGGAGAAATAATAATTTATAGAAAATATTTGAGACCTTCCAGATGATCAAAGAACTACAAGGATTGAATCCTGCACAACAAAGCGCAGTGTTGCACCAAGAAGGCCCTTTATTAGTAGTAGCTGGGGCAGGTTCTGGAAAAACTCGTGTGCTAACTCTTCGTATTGCAAATTTAATCGATGAAGGTAAAGCTTTGCCTGAGGAAATACTAGCTATTACATTTACCAATAAAGCAGCACAAGAGATGAGGGATCGTATTGCTAGCCAAATTGGACCAGTAGGTAAAAATATTTGGGTTTCTACTTTTCACTCTGCTTGTGCTCGTATACTTCGTTCTGAAGCTTCTCATTTAGGATATAGACCTTCTTTTAGTATCTATGACTCTTCTGATACAGCTAGGTTGGTAGGTTATGCAATAAATGAATTAAACCTAGACACAAAGCGCTTTTCTCCAAAGTCTATTGCAGCCCAAATTAGTGCGGCTAAGAATGAATTAATTGATTTTGAATCCTATGCGAAACGAGCTGAAGGTATTTTTGAAAGAAAAATTAGTGATATCTATCGCTTGTATCAACAAAAACTACTTCAAGCAAATGCAATGGATTTTGATGACTTAGTAATGCTAGTAGTTCATCTATTTCAATCCAATTCTAAAGTATTGCAGCGCTATCAAAGACGTTTTAGGCACCTATTGGTAGATGAGTATCAAGATACAAATATGGCTCAAAATGAATTAGTTTTTCTTTTGGGCTCTGAGCATCAAAATGTATGTGTAGTTGGAGATGCAGACCAAAGTATTTATAGATTTAGAGGCGCAGATATTCGAAATATTTTAGAGTTTGAAAAGATTTTTCCAGCTACTAAAACAATTTATTTA
>JAJYPT010000019.1 GCA_021795135.1 Actinomycetes bacterium | reverse complement strand
TACAATGACAGTTGAATTAGGCAAAGCAGTTGCAATGGATGAAGGATTGCGCTTTGCTATTAGAGAAGGTGGTCGTACTGTTGGCGCAGGACGAGTCACCAAGATTTTGAAATAAGGCGAAATGGCAGACGGTCCTAAGCAAAAGATAAGAATTAGACTAAAAGCATATGATCATGAGATTATTGATCAATCAACAAAAAAAATTGTAGATACAGTGTTGAGAACTCAAGCAAAGGTAAGAGGTCCTGTGCCTTTGCCAACTGAAAAACACCGTTATACAGTTATAAGGTCTCCTCATAAATACAAAGATAGTCGAGAGCATTTTGAGATGCGTATTCATAAAAGATTATTGGATATAGTTGATCATTCTTCTAAGACAGTTGATTCTCTACAAAGGCTAGATTTACCAGCTGGAGTAGATATAGAAATAAAAATTCAAACTGCTTAAAAGTTTTAATCCTTACTCTTGACTACATAAGTCGTTTTGAGAGGGTATAGTTGTTTAGTTAGCTGACACTTAATCAGCTTTTAGCATTTCTAGGTCTGCTTAGGCCCCCTTAGTTGGGGAACCGGGCGGCGAACCACTTTGGATCGCTCCGCCTCGGCATGCCAGGCGGAGCGATTATTTTGTGGGAAGTTTCCTACTTGGTTGAAGTGCAGTTCAAATATTAATTATGAATCATAACAAGAGATTTAACGAATAGAAGGCCGATCCAAATGGCAACTAAAGCAATAGTTGGCGAAAAGGTTGGAATGACGCAAATTTGGGATGAACAAAATCGTTCTATTCCTGTAACAGTTTTAAAAGTCGCTCCAGTTAGAGTAGTTCAAATAAAAACCGAAGATAAAGACGGCTATAACGCGCTACAGGTTACTTATGGTGTAGCTAAAGTTAAGTCGCTTACAAAACCCGAAGCTGGGCATTTTGCTAAGGCTGGGGTAGACCCAGGAAAAGAACTACTTGAATTGAAAATTGATAATTCTTCGGATTATTCAATAGGCCAACAAATCGATGTGGGCATATTAGAATCCGGACAAAAAGTAGATATTACTGGTGTTAGCAAAGGCAAAGGTTTCACCGGGGGTATGAAAAGATATAATTTCAAAGGTCAAGGAGCTTCTCACGGTAACCATAAAAAACATCGTGCTCCAGGCTCTATAGGTGCTTGCGCTACTCCTGCTCGAGTATTTAAAGGCACAAAAATGGCTGGTCAAATGGGAGCACAAAAAGTAACTACTTTGAACCTTGAAGTCGTACAGTCAGATCCTGAAAGACAACTTCTTTTGATAAAAGGAGCAGTTCCAGGTTCAAAAGGATCTTTAGTAATTATTAGAGATGCGGTGAAGAAATAATGACCGAAGCCATGCAATCTGTAAATGTTAATATTCGTAATTTAGATGGGTCTGAGGGAGAAAGCATTTCTCTTGATCCTAACTTTTTTTCTCAAAAACCTAATTTAGCTGTTCTACACCAAGTTGTAGTTGCTCAGTTGGCAGCAGCTCGAGCGGGAACCCAAAGTACTAAAACTAGATCAGAAGTTAGTGGTGGGGGCGCAAAGCCTTGGAGACAAAAAGGAACTGGTAGGGCTCGAGCTGGATCAACTAGGGCTCCTAACTTTTCTGGTGGAGGTGTAGCACTAGGACCTAAGCCTCGTGACTATCGTCAACGCACCCCTAAAAAGATGATTCGTCTTGCTTTGAAGTCTGCCTTATCTGACCGAGCTGAATTAGGTCGAGTAGTAGTAGTCCAAGATTGGGCCTTTGAAGCTCCAAGCACAAAGCGAGCAAAAGAATTTTTGAAAGCTTCCAATTTAGATGGAAAAATTTTAGTAGTACTAAGCCCCACTGATCAGGTTGCTTATAAATCTTTTCGAAATTTACCCAATGTGCAATTGATATCTAAAGGTGAATTAAATGCCTATGATGTGTTGCGCAACGATTGGGTGGTATTTAGTAGAGAAAACATAGTTTTTGAAACCAAAGACTCAAAGACAGGGGGAGCCAATAATGACTAATCCAAGAGATATCATTATTCGCCCAGTGGTTTCTGAAAAGTCTTACGCATTATTTGACGCTGGTGTCTATACATTCTTAGTTGATAAAAAGTCTAACAAGATTGAAATACGTCAAGCTGTTGAAGAAATATTTTCTGTTCGTGTAAAAAAAGTAAATGTATTGAATAGAAAAGGTAAGCGTAAGCGTAATCGTCGTAATGGAACCTTTGGAACTCGTCCAAGTACCAAGCGTGCAATTATTACCTTAGCTTCCGGAGATAAAATTGATTTGTTCGATAAGTAGATATTATGCCTCTTAGAAAAAGAAAACCTACTAGCGCCGGTAGGCGCTTTCAAACAAGTTCAGATTTTAGCGAAATTACTCGCAGTACTCCAGAAAAATCTTTGCTTGCGCCCAAACCAAAAAGTGGCGGTAGAAACTCTTATGGTCGAAAGACATCTCGCCATCGTGGAGGTGGCCATAAGCAGCAGTATCGCATAATTGATTTTAAACGCAATAAAGATGGCGTTCCAGCCAAAGTTGCCACAATAGAATATGATCCCAATCGCAATGCTCGTATTGCATTACTTCATTATTATGATGGAGAAAAACGCTATATTTTGGCTCCTGCTAAAGTAAAAGTTGGAGATGTTTTGCAAAATGGTCAAGGAGCAGATATTCGTCCTGGCAATGCTTTACCTATGCGATACATTCCAGTTGGTTCAACTATCCACAACGTAGAGCTGCGTCCTGGTGGTGGAGGCAAAATGGCTCGTGGAGCTGGTATGAGTATTCAATTAGTAGCAAAAGATGGTCCTTATGCAACTTTGAGACTACCTTCAACAGAAATGAGAAGGGTTTCAATAGATTGTCGGGCAACTCTTGGAGAAGTTGGAAATGCTGAGGCAGAACTAGTTTCTATAGGAAAAGCTGGACGAAATCGCTGGAAGGGTATTAGACCTCAAACTCGTGGGGTAGCCATGAACCCAGTAGACCATCCATTAGGTGGTGGAGAAGGTAAAAGCTCTGGAGGACGCCATCCGGTGTCTCCTTGGGGTAAGGCTGAGGGTCGCACAAGAACTAAGAAGAAAGAATCTGACAAATTGATAGTTAGGCGTCGTCGTACTCGTGGTTCTCGACGTTGATGAAAGTGGAGTTGAGAGGATAATATGCCACGCAGTCTAAAAAAAGGTCCTTTTGTAGACGACCACTTGCTTAAAAAAGTGGATGATTTGAATTCCAAAAAAGAAAAGCGAGTTATCAAAACTTGGTCCCGTCGTTCAACCATTATTCCTGACATGGTTGGTCATACAATTGCTGTTCATGATGGAAGAAAGCATGTTCCTGTATATGTAACTGAATCAATGGTGGGTCATAAGTTGGGAGAATTTGCTCCTACTCGTACATTTCGTTATCATGCTGGTCAAGAAAGAGCAGGGAGGCGATAATGGCAGTTGCTCAGACAAATTCCCAAGGAGTCAAAGCAGTACTTCGAAATTGCCATATGTCTGCTTCGAAAGTACGTGTAGTCCTTAACTTGATCAGGAATCAAGAAATTTCTAAAGCTAGTGATACTTTGGATCTCTGTGAAAGAGATGCCGCTGAAGTAGTTCGAAAATTATTATTTTCTGCAGTAGCTAATGCAGAAAATAATAATGGCATGGATCCAGAAGAACTCTTTGTTTCTGCTTGTTTTGCAGATGAGTCTGCAACTAGTAAAAGGTGGAGACCTCGCGCAAGAGGTAGAGCTAGTCGGATTAGAAAACGCAATTGTCATATAACAGTAATAGTGGATAGGCTTCCAGCTGATCGTTTGGAAAGAATTCATCGTCGTAAATCAGTTGATGAATCAACTAGAAGAGCCAGGCGTTTGCGCTCAGGCTCTAAAAGGGTCCCAAGAAGACAGCGTAACCAGCCAGAGGTGTCAGAAATTGAGAACGAAGAATTGAATCCAACTCCAATTGAAGAATCTAGCCAAATACCAGCTGATCAAAGTCCCTCTTTGGAGCAAAGTCAAGTTATAGAACAACAAGGCCAGTCTCAAACAGATGCTGAAACTGGAAGGGAAACTGAATAATGGGCCAAAAAGTAAATCCATACGGTTTTCGCTTAGGAGTAATTACAAGTTGGAAGTCTCGTTGGTTTAACGATCGAGACTATCAAAATTATTTAATACAAGACTGGCAAATCCGTAAATATCTGATGGTCCAACTGGAAAGAGCTGCTGTTAGTCGGATCGAAATTGAAAGAACTCGAGACCGAGTAAAGATAGATATTCATACTGCTCGTCCTGGAATAGTTATTGGAAAACGTGGAGCAGAAGCAGAACGTTTACGTAATGAATTGGCAAGTTTGACTTCAGATCTGAAGATTCAACTAAATATTCAAGAAATCCGCCAACCTGAGTTAGACGCTGCTCTTATAGCTCAAAGTATTGCAGATCAATTGGCAGGACGTGTTAGTTTCCGCCGTGCAATGAAAAGAGCAATACAAACAGTACAAAAAGCTGGTGCTTTAGGGGTAAGGGTTCAATGCTCTGGGCGCTTAGGTGGATCTGAAATGTCTCGAAAAGAAGCTTATAGAGAAGGTAGAGTTCCTTTACATACTCTTAGGGCAAATATTGACTATGGCTTTAGAGAGGCAAAGACTACTTTTGGTCGTATTGGAGTAAAAGTTTGGATTTATAAAGGCGATATTTTGCCTTATAAAACTAGTTCTTCTGAAGAAAAGTCTTCTGCAGAACTAAATATTGCTTCTCCAGAATCTACAAAGTCACGGCCTAAACGAGTAGTTACCGCAGGTGGGGGTAGACGTCGTCCTGAACAAGGTGAGCCAGGATCTAACGCTTCTTTTGAACAAGCTAGTGGTGATCAATCTTTGACAGAATCATCTGATTTAGAACAAGAAACAACAGAACGTGTAATTGTAAGTGTGGATCCTGAACTAGAACGACTTTTAGCAGAAGAAGAAGAAATAGAGCGTCGCACCAGAGAACAACGTTCAGAAGCTCCTCATTTTCGTAAAGAGGTGGATTGATCATGTTGATGCCCCGTAAGGTAAAACATCGCAAAATGCAAAGAGGTCGCCTTAGTGGAATGGCAAAAGGTGGTACTTCTATCAATTTTGGGGAATATGGGATTCAAGCATTAGAACCCGGGTGGATAACTGCCCGTCAAATTGAAGCTGCCAGAATTGCTATGACTCGTCATATAAAAAGAGGCGGAAAAGTTTGGATAAGAGTATTTCCTGATAAACCTGTTACTGAAAAACCAGCTGAAACTCGTATGGGGTCAGGTAAAGGTAATCCAGAATATTGGGTAGCTGTGGTAAAGCCGGGGAGAATTTTATTTGAGCTAGGCGGAGTAAACGAAGAGTTGGCACGTTCTGCAATGAGCAGAGCTATCCAAAAATTGCCTATCAAAGCTCGTTTCGTTCTTCGTTCTACTTCTCAAGGGATTGCTGAGGTGGATTTATAATGCTAAAAGCTAGCGAGCTTAGAGATTTAGACAGCTCTGAATTAGCCAATCACCTAACAGAGACTAAAACAGAATTATTCAATTTACGTTTTCAATTAGCAACTGGGCAACTAGAAAATTTCAGCCGCATATCTCAGTTGAAGCGAGATATAGCTCGTATAGAAACGGTTATATCAGAGCGTAAAATAGCAGCTGGGAACCAAGGTTAAATATGAGTACGGAGAAACAAATGCCACAGTCAAGTGCTGATGAAAAAAGAAATAACGCACGTAAAGTTCGTGAGGGTTTAGTAGTTTCAACTGGCATGGAAAAAACTGCGGTTGTTGCAGTTGTTGAAAGAGTACGACATCCTCGCTATGCAAAAACTGTACAGCGCACTAAAAGATTATATGTCCATGATGCCCAAAGTGAACTCAATCAAGGAGATAGAGTAAGAGTTGCTGAAACTCGACCTTTATCTAAATTGAAGCGGTGGCGTCTAGTTGAGATTTTAGAGAGAGCAAAATGATCCAACAAGAATCGCGTTTACGAGTTGCAGATAACTCAGGCGCTCGCGAAGTGCTTTGTATCAAAGTTCTCGGAGGTTCAAAACGTCGCTATGCATCCATTGGGGATGTTTTTGTTGCGGCAGTAAAAGATGCTATTCCTGGAGCTAATGTAAAAAAAGGCGACGTAGTCAAATGCGTTGTTGTACGTACCAAGAAAGAAAAGCGTCGTTCTGATGGTAGTTATATACGTTTTGATGAAAATGCAGCTGTTTTAATTAATGATGCATTACAACCAAGAGGAACTCGTATATTTGGTCCAGTAGGCAGAGAACTTAGAGATAAAAAATTTATGAGAATAGTTTCTCTTGCTCCGGAGGTGCTTTGATTGTGAAACTCAAAACAGGCGATCAGGTAAAAGTTCTTTCAGGTAAAGACAGAGGAAAGCAAGGAACTATAACTAGAGCAGTACCTGAGAAGAATAAAGTTGTTGTAGAAGGCGTAAATGTAGTCAAGCGTCATACTCGATCAGCTAAAGCTGATCAACCAGGTGGTATTTTAGATAAAGAAATGCCGATTGCTTCTTCAGCTGTGGCAATTGTCTGTAGTTCTTGTGGTCCATCTAAAATAGGGTATCGCTATGATGACTCAGGTTCTAAAAATAGAATATGTCGCAAGTGTGGAGGTCAATTATGAGCTCAGCATCTACTATTGAACGTCCTCGTCTTAGGCGTAAATACGATGAAGAGATCAAGTCTCAGCTAATGAGCGAGCTAAATCTTTCCAATGTTATGGAAATTCCTCGGCTAAGCAAAATAGTAATAAATATGGGAGTAGGTCGAGCCACTCAACAGCAGTCATTGTTAGAAGGAGCTCTTAGAGACTTAGAAGCTATTTCAGGTCAGAAGCCTTTGCCTACCAAAGCTAAGAAGTCTATCGCTAGTTTCAAACTTCGAGAAGGACAAGTTATTGGAGCTAAAGTTACTCTTCGCGGTGATCGTATGTGGGAATTTTTTGATCGATTGGTTAGTATTGCGATACCTAGAATAAGAGACTTTAGAGGATTGCCGACCAATTCTTTTGATGGTAAAGGGAATTATACATTTGGCGTTACTGAGCAAATTATTTTTCCTGAAATTGATTATGACAAAATAGATGCAACTAGGGGAATGGACATCACAATAGTGACAACCGGACGCACTAATGCGGAAGGAAAGGCTTTAATGACAGCTTTAGGATTTCCTTTCAAACGTGAGGGGCAATAACTATGGCTAGAAAAGCACTTATTCAAAAACAAGAAGAAAAGCCTAAATTTAAAGTTCGAGGCTATACACGCTGTAGGCGCTGTGGGAGATCCAGAGCAGTATTTCGTAAATTTGGCTTATGCCGCATTTGCTTTCGAGAGCTAGCGCATTCAGGGGAAATACCGGGCGTTACAAAGGCTAGCTGGTAAGGAAAGGGCTATTGTCATGACGATGTCAGATCCAATTTCAGATATGTTGACTCGTATTAGAAATGCTAATACGGTTATGCATGAAACAGTAAGAATGCCAGGCTCTAAATTGAAAGAGTCTTTGGCAGCTATATTAAAACAAGAAGGATATATCTCTGACTACAAAGTAGTTGAAGATGCTGCCCGACCAGGTAAAATTTTAGAAATAGATCTAAAGTATAGTCCTGATAGAGCTCGGGTAATTTCTGGAATAAGTAGAGTGTCCAAACCAGGACTTAGAATTTATTCTCAATCAGGTAAAATTCCTCGCGTACTGGGAGGCTTAGGCGTAGCCGTTGTGTCAACTAGCCAAGGCTTGATGACAGATAGAGAAGCACGCCGCCGCCGGGTAGGTGGAGAGGTTCTTTGTTACGTATGGTAAAGGGACAGAATAAGGAAAAGGCTAGCTATGTCTAGAGTGGGACGCACCCCTATTGCATTGCCAGATGGGGTTAAGGTAGATATTTCAGGCAAAGTTGTGACCGTGTCTGGTCCGCAAGGAAAATTAGATCGTCAGTTACCAGGTGAAATTGCAGTAGTTGAACAAGATAATTCTTTATTGGTAACTAGACCTAATGACGAAAGAGCTAACAAAGCCCTTCATGGGCTTATACGTTCTTTAGTTTCTAACATGGTAACTGGAGTTTCAACTGGTTTTACTAAAGAGCTTGAAATTGTAGGAGTAGGCTATCGTGCTACTTTACGTAGCCCTTCTCAATTAGAGATGGCTTTAGGATTTAGTCATCCAGTATTTGTGAATGCTCCCGAAGGAGTTACCTTTGAAGTGCCTATGCCTACTAGAATCAAGGTTATAGGTATTGACAAAGAATTGGTTGGTCAAGTTGCGGCCAATATAAGAAAATTGCGTAAACCTGAACCCTATAAGGGTAAAGGTGTTCGATATGTTGGTGAATATGTTGCCCGTAAATCTGGTAAAGCAGCTAAATAATGTCTATTGATAAGCGGATGGAACATCATGTCTTCTTCTAATACAAAATCAGTTTTACGCACTCGTCGTCACGACAGAGTACGACATAAAGTAGTTGGTACCTCAAGTCGCCCACGCTTAGCTGTTTTTCGGTCTAACAAACATATATCAGCTCAACTTATAGATGATTCTGTAGGTAGAACTATAGCTGCTGCTTCTACTTTAGAACCAACACTTCGTTCTAATTCAGGAGCTAATAAACAAGCTGCTACGCTAGTTGGACAGTTGTTAGCTGAACGAGCTCAAGCTGCAGGTATCACAAAGGTGGTATTTGATCGTGGTGGTTTTCTTTATCATGGTCGCGTAGCTGCTGTAGCAGAAGCGGCTCGTAAACAAGGATTGGAGTTTTAGATGCCTGAGCAGCAATATGAAGAAAGAACCATAAAGGTAAATCGCGTTGCTAAGGTTGTAAAAGGTGGTCGTAGATTTTCATTTACTGCCCTTATGGTTGTAGGTGATGGAAATGGCAAAGTTGGTCTTGGTTATGGTAAAGCCAAAGAGGCGGGTTTAGCTGTTCAAAAAGGAATCGAAGAGGCAAAGAAAAACCTTTTTGATGTTCCTCTAGCTGGCACAACCATTACGCATCCAATCATAGGCAAAAGTGGAGCAGGAAGAGTTTATCTAAAGCCTGCTGCTCCTGGTACTGGAGTTATTGCTGGTGGAGCTGCTAGAGCTATCTTAGAGATGGCTGGCATCCATGATATTTTGGCCAAATCTTTGGGTTCTTCTAATGGAATCAATGTAGCTCATGCTACTGTCGCTGGATTAAAAGAGCTAAAAAGACCAGATGAAATTGCTAAACTTAGAGGTAAATCTCCAGAGGAAATAATTCCAAAAGGGGTCTTGAATTCTTATTTAGACCGTAAAAAGGGTAACCATATTCCAAAAGAGGTGGCCTAATGAGTGAAAGTCAAATTCGAATAGTTCAAGTTAAATCATCTATAGGAACCAAGCCAAAGCACAAAGGTGCTCTTAGGGCACTAGGACTTGGTAGGATAGGCAATGAAAAGATTATGCCTGATAATAAACACACACGAGGCATGATAGCTAGAGTGCCTCATTTGATTTCAATAACAGAGGTCTAACATGAAAATCCATGATTTAAAGCCTCCCAAAGGTTCTCATCATCGTAAGCGCCGAGTAGGTAGAGGTATAGCAGGAAAAGGTGGTAAAACTGCTGGGCGTGGTACAAAGGGACAAAAAGCACGTTCTTCAGTAAAACCGGGTTTTGAAGGCGGACAACTTCCTCTTACTCAAAGAGTTCCAAAACTAAAAGGCTTCAATAATCCTTTTAGGGTTTCTTATAATATTGTCAATTTAGGCACCTTGGATAATTTCAAAGGCGATTTAGTAAATCCTGAAACCTTGAGAGATCAAGGCCTAGTACATAAGCATGGGATGGTAAAAGTACTTGGAAAAGGGACGCTAAATAAAGCCCTAACTGTCCAAGCTCATGCTTTTTCTCAGTCCGCCCAAGAGGCTATAGTGGCTGCTGGGGGTACTTGTGAAGTTATTCCTTCGCCCAATGGAGACAGAAGAGTTGCTGCTCAAGGTAACGCTCTTACTAACAGATAGGTTATAGGCAATGCTCAAGAGCCTGAAAAACATATTTAAAGTAAAAGAGCTAAGAGGAAAAGTTTTTTTTACCCTCTTTATAATAGCTTTGTATCAATTAGGTTCTTATATTCCTGTTCCTGGGATTGACTTGGCTGCAGTTCAAAAACTGCAGCAACAAGCTCACTCAGGAGGAGTTTTAGGGTTTTTGAACCTATTTTCTGGCGGAGCATTGACTCGTTTTGCAGTTTTTGGCTTAGGAATTATGCCTTATATAACTAGTTCGATCATAATTCAGCTTTTGGGAGTTGTGATACCTAAGCTAGAACAATGGAAACAACAAGGTCCAGTGGGTGAGAAAAAAATCACTCAAACGACTCGTTATTTAACCATTGGCTTGGCAATAGTACAAGGTACTGGACTAGCTTTTGTTTTTCATGGAGGAGCTCAAGGATTTTTAGGTGCGGGAAGTAGTATTGACCTAATACCTACTTTTACTATAGGCAGAGTTGCTCTTATAGTTCTTACACTTACTACTGGTACAGCTTTTGTTATGTGGTTAGCAGAAATAATCACTCAAAGAGGTATTGGTCAAGGTATGTCAATTTTGATTTTTGCCAACGTTGTAGCTGGGATTCCTGCTAGTGGAGCAGCAGTTCAAGCCCAAGGTGGCAATATAAAATTTGGTCTTATCATCCTACTGGCCCTGGCTTTGTTGGTTGCAATAGTTTTTGTAGAACAAGGACAACGCAGAATACCTGTTCAATTTGCTAAAAGAGTTGTTGGAAGAAAAATGTATGGAGGTCAAAGTACCTATATACCTCTAAAAGTAAATCAAGCAGGGGTAATACCTATCATTTTTGCTTCTTCTGTATTGTATTTTCCAGTCTTGCTTTCCAATATAATCCCCTCCACTGGGCTTAGAAGTTTTATCAACAGCAATCTTCAGCCAACTAGTATCTTGTACTTGGTTTTGTATGGATTGATGATAATAGCTTTTACTTATTTTTATACAGCTATTACTTTTGATCCTCGTCAACAAGCAGATATTATTCGCAAACAAGGTGGCTATATCCCAGGTATTAGACCTGGTTTGCCCACTGAACGTTATTTGGCAGGAATACTCAATAGAATAACTCTTCCTGGTTCTATATTCTTGGCTGCGGTTGCTTTGCTTCCTGCGCTAGCTTTGTCTGCTTGGGGAGTTACACAGTATCCTTTTGCTGGAACTACATTATTGATTGCAGTGGGAGTAGCTTTGGAGACCATGCGCCAAATTGATAGTCAATTGACAATGCGCAACTATGAAGGTTTTCTTAAATAAGTGTCTTTTGCAAATCTAGGCTTGGTCCTTATAGGAAAACAAGGAGCCGGTAAAGGAACCCAGGGGGCTGAATTATCTAAGCATTATGACATTCCCCATATCTCGACTGGTGAAATGTTTAGAGAATTAGTTCGTCTTGAATCTCCTACAGGAAAAGAACTCAAACAATACATAGCAAAGGGAGAGTTGATCCCTGATGAAACTGTTATCAAAGCAGTAAAAGAAAGGTTATCTTTTCCCGATTGCGCTCATGGATTCATACTTGATGGATTTCCACGTACAATTACTCAAGCAGAAGCTTTGTCTGATTTAGGGACTCCATCAAAGCTTGATCTAGTTATCAACTTGGAAATACCCACAAGACTTGTACTCCAAAGGCTTACTCGACGTAGGGTTTGTTCTAATTGCGGAGCTAATTACAGCCTAGATTCTCCTCCTAAGGTTCCTTGGATTTGTGATGTATGTAATGGAAAAGTTACTAAAAGAGTTGATGATACAGAACAAGTAATACAAAAGCGTCTTCACTTATATGAAGATCAAACAAGACCTTTACTTCAATGGTATAAAACAAGGGGCCTTTTAGTAGATATAGATGCTTCAAGAGATTCAAATGAAGTAACAAGACAAATTGTCAATGCTATTGATCAAAAATTAAAAGACAAAAAAGATAGTAAAGTTTCAAACAATTATGAGGATGATATTTCTTGATTAGAACACCTCAAGAAATTGCAAAGATGCGAAAAGCTGGCAAAGTAGTAGCTGAAATGCACGAGGCTACTAGGTTGGCTGTAAAACCAGGAGTGAGCACTTTAGATCTAGACAAAGTAGCTAGAAACGTTTTGGAAAAAAGAGGAGCTCGTTCTAATTTTTTAAATTATCATGGCTTTCCCGCGGTTATTTGTACTTCTCCTAACTCTATGATTGTCCATGGAATACCTGGAGACTATATTCTCCAAGAAGGAGATATTATCTCTATTGACTGTGGAGCTATCGTAGAGGGATACCATGGAGATGCTGCTTATACAATGGGAGTTGGTAATATATCTCCAGAGGCTGAAAAACTTATTGAAGTTACTGAACGTTCTCTATATGCTGGAATTGAAAAGATGCAACCAGGGAATCGTTTGCATGAAATAGGAAGAGCAGTTCAAAAAGTAGCTGAATCAGCTGGGTATGGAATAGTAAGAGAATATGTTGGTCATGCTATTGGTACAGCGATGCATGAAGAGCCTCAAGTTCCAAATTATTGGCCTGGCAATGGTGGACCTAAATTAAAAGTTGGAAATGTATTTGCAGTAGAGCCTATGTTGAATATAGGTGGAGATAAAACTAAAGTGCTTTCAGATGGATGGAGTGTTGTTACTCTAGATGGTTCGTTGTCAGCTCATTTTGAACACACTATTGCAATAAGTGAAAATGGACCAGAAATATTAACAATACCGTGATCTATTTGGGAATAGGGTTTTTTTCGGCTATTATTGATTAATAGCTCTGAAAAGTTTATCTTTAGATAAAGATGAAAAATTTCAGAATTTGTAGTAATCTTTACTTCTGTTTTTCTAAGCAGTATAATATTTTAGAGTAATATGTAATTTTGCTTAAATTTAAGGTAAAGTTCTTAACTGGGTTTGATTTAAGTATCTTCCTAATTAATTAGGTGATACAAAACCGTAAGGCATGTACGGTTTTTCTATGGAGTAGAGGTTAGGACTCCTAGGATAAAAGCTAAAGTGCTTCAACTTTGAAACACTAAAGGCCTTCTTGCTAAATAAGAAGGATGTCAAGATAGTATTATCTGCGGTTATTATCCGTTATGGGTGTTTTTCCGCAAATTGATCCATTACCTGTTTTGGGTTAATTACGCGAATTGAGGAGGAATTCTGGCAAAGCCAAAAGAAGATGCAATAGTTTTAGAAGGTACGGTTGTAGAACCGCTTCCTAATGCTATGTTTCGTGTCGAATTGGAAAATGGCCATAAGTTGTTAGCTCATAGCTCAGGCAAGATGCGTATGAATCGTATACGTATCTTATCGGGTGACAGAGTGCAAGTTGAAATTCCTACCTACGACCTCAACCGAGGCCGCATAATTTACCGTTACAAGTAGTTAGGATTCATACATGTTCAAAGATCTACTTGGAAGCGAGCTGTGAAAGTAAGACCGAGTGTTAAAACTATTTGTGAAAAATGTAAAGTTATCCGCCGTCATGGACGGGTACTTGTTATTTGTAATAATCCGCGTCATAAGCAACGTCAGGGATAAAGATGGCTCGTATAGCTGGAGTTGATATACCACGTGAAAAAAGACTTGAGATAAGTCTTACTTATATATTTGGCGTAGGTCGTACTATGGCAAGTCGTATATGTTCTGATACTCAAATTGACAAAGATACAAGAGTGAGAAACTTAACCGATGAAGAAGTAGCTCGCTTACGTACTTGGATTGAATCTAATGCGAAAGTAGAAGGAGATTTACGTCGAGATGTCGCTCAAGATATCAGACGTAAAATGGAAATTGGTTCCTACCAAGGTGTTAGACACCGTCGTGGGTTACCTGTCCATGGTCAAAGAACTCATACAAATGCTCGTACTCGTAAAGGTCCAAAAAAGACAGTGGCTGGAAAGAAGAAGGTTCGTAAGTGAGCCCTAAACCTGGTGCAACTCGTCGCCCTCGTAGGAGGGAACGAAAAAATATAAGTCAAGGAATAGCTCATATAAAGAGTTCATTCAACAATACTATTGTTTCAATAAGTGATACCCAAGGCAATGTACTTGCTTGGGCATCTTCTGGGAACGTAGGTTTTAAAGGTTCTAGGAAGTCTACTCCTTTTGCCGCTCAAATGGCAGCTGAAGCTTGCGCCAAGAGAGCCATGGAGCATGGTGTAAGACGAGTTGATGTTTTAGTTAAAGGACCTGGATCAGGTCGTGAAACAGCTATTAGATCAATTCAAAATGCTGGAATAGAAATTTCAGGGATAAAAGATGTAACTCCAATCCCTCATAATGGCTGTCGTCCTAAGAAACGACGCCGGGTCTAGGTTAGGGGAAAGAATTAGATGGCTCGCTATACCGGTCCGGTTTGCAGACTTTGTCGAAGAGAAAAGATGAAGCTTTTTCTAAAGGGACCAAAGTGTGATTCAGTCAAGTGTCCTGTAGAAAGAAGACCATATCCTCCTGGGGAACATGGTCGCGACAGAGCACGTCAAGGTTCAGAGTATTTAGCTCAATTGAGAGAAAAACAAAAAGCTCGTCGTATCTATGGTGTATTAGAAAAACAATTTGTCAATCTTTATGAAGATGCTACTCGCCAAGGTGGTATTACTGGTGAGAATCTTTTGCGTATGCTAGAGACAAGATTAGATAATGTGACTTTTCGTGCAGGTTGGGCTGCTAGCCGTTCGCAAGCCCGCCAATTAGTACGACATGGACATGTTCGTGTAAATTCTAAAAAGGTAACTATTCCTAGTTATAGCGTTAAAAAAGGCGATCAAATATCGTTGAGCGATCAGGCTAAAGCCATGATTGTAGTTCGTCATAACGTAGATACTTTGGATAGAAGTATTCCAGCATGGCTAGATACAACCGATGAAGGAAATACAGTTAGTGTAAGAGATTATCCTTTGCGAGAACAAATTGACATACCAGTCCGTGAGCAATTGATAGTTGAACTTTATTCTAAATAAAGTCTTTTATCTCAGTTTTTATTTGGAATCACTAAGAGTTTTAAGAGTAGTTAAAGAAAGGTCATCATGCTTACAATCCAACGTCCCTCAGTAGAGGCTGTTGGCGAGGAAATAGGCAATAGGCAAATTTTTTCCATAGGCCCTTTAGAACCAGGATTTGGACATTCAATAGGTAATTCTTTGAGAAGGGTACTGTTGTCTTCTATTCCTGGTGTTGCTGTTACACAAGTCCGTTTTGATCAAGCTTTGCATGAGTTTACGACTTTACCTGGAGTAAAAGAAGACGTAGCTGATGTCATATTGAATATCAAAGACCTTGTATTGAGAGGCGATATAGAAGAGCCAGTTACTTTACGCCTAGAAGCAACTGGACCTGGTCCTGTTACAGCAGGTCAATTTGAATGCCCTCCTGAGGTAGAAGTTTTAAACCCTGATCTACATTTAGCAATGTTGAATCAAAAGGCTACTTTTGGCCTAGATGCAACTGTTGAAAGTGGAAGAGGTTATGTTTCTGCAGATAGAAATAAAAAATCTAATACCATTGGAATAATTCCTATTGATTCTATATTTTCTCCTGTTAGAAGAGTTGCGTTTCAAGTAGAGCCTACTCGCGTAGAGCATTCTACAGATTATGATCGTCTGGTTATAGATATAGAGACAGATGGTTCTATATCTCCTCAAGAAGCACTAGCTTCTGCTGGAGAGACTTTGAGAGTTTTAGTTGGTTTGATTGCAGATGTGAGCGACAATCCACAAGGTTTAGAACTTGGAGAAGTAAATGTAGAAACTACTGTTTCTCCCGATCTTGCTCTTCCAATCGAAGATCTTGAACTCTCAGAAAGACCTAGAAACTGTTTGAAAAGAGCCCAAGTCAACACTATTGGTGAATTGTTAGAAAAAACCCCCGATGAACTCTTGGCTATTACCAACTTTGGTCAAAAATCTTTAGATGAAGTTAGTGAAAAGTTAGAAGAGCGAGGATTATCGCTCAGAACTAAGGAGATGTAATGCCAGGTACTCCTAAAAAAGGGCCTCGTTTTGGTGGTAGTGCTTCTCACCAAAAGGCTATGTTAGGCAATCTTGTAGCTTCTTTGATAGCTGGAGAGGCACTAGTTACAACTGAAGCTAAGGCAAAAGCGTTGCGTCCAGTAGCTGAAAAAATCATAACTAAGGCCAAAAAAGGCGGAGTTGCACAACAACGTCAAGTCGTTTCTTTTATGCGGGATAAAGATATGGCTTCTAAATTATTTAATGAAATAGGGCCTCGTTATGCCGATCGCCCTGGTGGTTATACTCGTATCTTAAAGCTTGGACCTCGACAGGGCGACAATGCCCCTATGGCTCGTATAGAGTTAGTTTAAGCTTTTTATTAAATGACTATGGGGCTTGTCTGAAAATATAGACAAGCCCCATAGTCATTTTGTTATTTTCAAGTAAGATCCAAATGTTGATGTTGTATTCATCTTTGTATTAATTTATATTGAAAATGTCCTGGTGTAACATAGCATTTCAAAATCACACTCTTGTAGTTGCCCACTTTAGCTATGGGTGATGATTGAGAAGGAGTATTGGTGAATAACACAGCCATTTGTACATTCATTGAGGAAGTGCGTTCAAATATTGATCGCATTGACCGTCAAATTGTAGCTCTTTTAGCTGAACGTGAAGGTTATGTGAAACAAGCGACTCAGTTCAAGAAAACTACTCATGATGTAAAAGCGCCCCAACGGGTTGAACAAGTTATTGCCAAGGTTATGACCCTAGCACGAGATCTTGGGGCAAACCCCTCAGTTGTAGAGCAGGTTTATAGGGCAATGATTTCAGGATTTATTAATGTGGAGTTGGCTGAGCATGCAATCTTCAACATCGATGAAAGTACTTGCTCACCGAAGCGACTTGGGCCATGAAGAAGTTGAACTGTGATTCAAATGATGTCGTCTCATTCGATCAATCACAGCAATCATTGAAGAATTGTGAAATTGACACAAAAAACTGACAAAGCTATTAAACTGGAGCAGCTGAGCTTTCAGACAGAGTCAAATTCGGATACTGATTTAAAAATAAGGCTCAAAATGGTTGTGGCCTATAACGGCTTGGGATTTCATGGGTTTGCTTTTCAACCTGATCAACGCACTGTAGCTGGATCTATATTGTCAGTATTGAAGAATTTTTCTTCCACAAAAGTTGATTTAGTGGTTGCTGGAAGAACCGATTCTGGTGTTCATGCCAAAGGACAAGTTATTCATTGTGATTTGGTCCCTAAAGATAGTACTTTTAGCACTGATCAGTATTTGAACAAGATTCAAAATTCTTGTAATAAAATGCTTGGTCCAGAGATTGTAGTGCGAGATATAACTATTGTTGAACCTTCTTTTCATGCTAGGCATAGTGCAGTTTTTCGTCGTTATATCTATCAAATTTTAAATTGCAAGGTTCCAGATCCATTCTTGGCACCCACTACGTGGCACATACAACATCTTCTTGATGTATCTTCAATGAGATTAGCAAGTGACCCTTTAATAGGAGAACATGACTTTAGTTCTTTTTGTAAAAAGCAGTCTAATCCCACAGCTTCTTATGTACGTAAGGTCTTAGATGTAAATTGGAGTATAAAAGATAAAAATATAATTCAATTTGAAATCAAATCAACTTCTTTTTGTCAACAAATGGTTAGATCTATTGTTGGATTGATGGTCGAAGTTGGTATGGGTAAACTAAAAGCTGGAGATGTAACTTCGATACTTAGATCTAAAGATCGTTCAACTTTTTCTACTATAGCGCCTCCTCAAGGTCTTTTTTTAATGGAAGTTGGCTATTAAAAGCATACTTAATTATAAATATGGTGACAGAACTGGGTTTAATAGAATAGAATGGAACAGATTAACAATTGTCCTTTAGCGACAATCCATTTTAGTTTTTAATTGTAAA
>JAJYPT010000169.1 GCA_021795135.1 Actinomycetes bacterium | reverse complement strand
AAAAGACTTAGAATCTCTTTTGGTAAATATACCTTCGAAAATGTTAGATTTACTTTCACAATTAGAGATAGATTCTTTTAAAAACAGAATCTATTCTATTTTAGAAAATCCGGTTATGCCTATGCCCATAGATCCTCCTTATTGCTATCCGTGGCCTTTGTTATAAAAGCCTTCAAGCAAGACATGGGATCTAAAAGCTACTACAATAAGGCATATGAGAAAGGGATTTAGTGCAAGACAAAGATGAAATTCGACTATCTATACCTGCTTCAGCTGAATTTTTGCGGTTAGCTCGACTAATTGCTTCAGGATTAGCTAGCCGGCTCAATTTTACCTACGAAGCTATCGAGGATTTGCGTTTAGCTGTAGATGAGCTTTGTTATTCATTGATCTCCTCCCAAGAAGATATCTCTAACACAACCTTGGATCTATCTTATTTAGTCAAAGATGAATCAATAGAGATAAAAGGTATTCTCAATAGCAATAATGCAAAAATACAACAAAGCCAATTTTCAAAACAAATTCTTTCAGCTTTGGTTAACTCTCATGAATTCAAACAAAGCCTCGATGGGAAACCATCTTTTTGGATGGCTAAATCAATGCCAAAGGCACCAAACTAATGCCTCCTTTTGATGCTGAACGTAAAAAGGAACTTCGTAATTATTTTATTGAGTTCCAAAAACAAAGAGATCCTCGCATAAGAGATATATTGGTAGAAGCACACCTTGGTCTAGCAGATCACCTTGCACGCAGATTTGCAAACAGAGGAGAGCCCCATGATGACTTATTTCAAGTTGCTTCTTTGGGCCTCATCAAAGCTGTGGATAGATTTGACCCAACAAGAGAGGTTGAATTTTCTACTTATGCAACTCACACTATTGCCGGAGAGTTAAAAAGGCATTTTAGAGACAAAGGATGGGCAGTAAGGGCTCCTAGACGCCTCCAAGAACTTTACCTACGCTTGGGTAAAATAATTGCTATCTTGTCTCAAGACCTAGGACGTTCCCCCACCATTGCTGAATTAGCCAAAGAAGCCGAAGTCTCAGAAGAAGCTGTCTTGGAGGCTTTAGAAGCTGGGCAAGCCTATCGTTTTACCTCATTGGACTCTACCTCTTCTAATGATGACAATGGAATAGGTCTTGCTGCTCAGCTAGGAGAAGAAGACCACGAGCTTTTAGATGCAGAAGGAAGAGCAACCCTTTCTCCTCTTCTAGCAGAATTATCCCCCAGAGAAAGAGCGATATTACAGCTAAGATTTTTTGGGGGACTAACTCAATCTGAAATTGCTACCAAGCTAGGTATAAGCCAAATGCATGTTTCTCGCTTGTTGACTCGTAGTCTTACTAAATTACGCTCTCAAAGCGAAATTTAAAACTTGGCTTAAGTTGGTAAAAGAGATAATGTTTTAAACATATAAACTAGTTGAGCTAAATGCGGTTCTTAATTATTCTGATACAGATAAAGATAGAGACATAAACTTATAGTTTCGCTTGGGAAAATATTTGTGAAAGTATTCACATTCACTAAGAGGAGGAAAAATGGCTCTGGCTTTAGACCATTCCATTGATTGGGGAAACGAAAACTGGCGCGATTATGCTGCCTGCAAAGACAGTAATCCCGAACTATTTTTCCCTATAGGCAACACTGGATTAGCTATTTATCAAATCCAATTAGCAAAAGAAATATGCAACCAATGCCTAGCTGAACAAGCTTGTTTGGAATTTGCCCTAGCTACAAACCAAGAATCAGGCGTTTGGGGAGGAACAGCTGAAGACGAAAGAAGAAATATTCGAAAAGCTTGGATGTCTAGACAGCATCATCGTAGTTTTTTAAAGTAATTCAATAAATTTTAAAAATTTATACTTAGTTATTGCTTCTCATAAAACAAGCACCTAAGCGCTAGTTTCTTTTAATCAAAAAATTTAAAAATTGGCTTGAGCTATATTTTGACTTGAAATCTATTACGCTGCTCAAAGCGCGACAAAGTTTTATAACCTATCTTTTTTATTTCTTCTATCAAGTCCAAGAAACCAAAACCTATACCTGATTCATAGTGAGCATCTGATGCTAGGGTAATTGGTATTTCGTATTGATAAAAGGTTCTAAGCAAATCAACATCTGGATAATACCTGCCTACAGGTTTTTTCCACCCTGCTGAAGAAACTTCTGCTGCCATGTCTGCTTCTTGCAGAGCTTTGGCTATTCGATCATAAAAAGGTTGGGGATTTTTTGGAACCTTTCCGGTAAGTTTTATAACATCTGGATGAGCTAAAACATCACAAGTGCTAGATTGAGCTAAAAGTTCAACTCTTCGAGTATATTGTTCCCAGACTTGATCTATATCTACTTGGTCCCAAAGCCGAACAAAAATATCGTCATCTAGATCATCAAAGAGCCAATTGTCTATCCAATGAACCGAACCTAGCAAGACATCAAAAGGATATGGGGCTAATAATTGTTTCACTTGATCCATTTGATTAGGATAAAAATCTACTTCTAGTCCCAACAAAACAGGTAAATTATTTCTAGCTTTTGATACCACTTCTACATATTGATCCAAATCAGCCCTACAGTGGTGATCCCAATAATTACCTACTGCTTCTTTGAGGCTTTGTTGGTTGCTTTTTAACCACCACTGCCCTATTTCTTGGCCACTTTGCCTAAAGCGAAACAAATGCTCTGTTATGGCAATTTCTTCAACTAAATCTCCTCTAGCTTTGTTAGCATAGCTTTTGATTTGTTCTAAATCAGCTCCATAAGCTAGCTGGTCATGGGGCCAAAGGTGAAGATGATAATCTCTCATTCCCATAGATGTTTTCCTAACTGAAATAAGGCTTCTACGTCATTTAGCTCAGTTTCTAAAAAAGGAATCTCAATTACAACTTTGTCTGTAGTTTTCAAATTATCTTTTTGACTTTGTTCTTTGAGAGCTAAAGCACTAAAGTTCAAAAAGTTATTAGCTACTTCTTTAAATACTGTTTTGATGCTTTGTCTATCTAGATCTAATTGGTCTGGATCTAAATCTTGTTCTTCAAAAAACAATTTTTCAACTAAATCTGGATCTTGAGAAATATTTTTGGCTAGTTTTATCCTACTAGGATCGCTAAACATCTTAGGCAAGACCCTATTTAGGACAATAGCTCCCAATTGATAATTTTGTTTTTCTAATTCAGTAATAAAACTTTCAGCTTCATGCATGGGAACTGAATCCAAAGTAGAAACGACAATAAAGGTAGTCTTTGAATCATGTAACAGTTGTTGAACTGAGGCTGCTCTGGAAATAAAACCAGGATACATAGTTTGAAACAATAAAAAAAATTCTGAAATTTCACTTAAAAATTTTGTCCCTAAAACTCGATCTGCTATTTGGTAAAAAGGCCGGGAAGCAAAAGACATAATTTTTGACCTTGAAGGAACAGTGAGCCAACGCAATAGCCTGGAGGAGAAAAAATCAGCCATTCTTTCTGGAGCTTTTAGAAAATCTATAGCATTTCTAGTAGGGGGGGTATCAACTATTATAAGATCATATTTTTTTTCTGAATAAGCTTCATACAGTCTTTCCATTGCAATATATTCATGACTATAAACAAAACGACTTGAAATATTTTTATAGATAGGATTTAGTAGTATTTTGTCTACCACCTCATCACTGGGAGCATATTTTCTGACCAAACTATCCCAAGATTGTTGAGCATCTAACATAGCTGCCCATAACTCTCCTTGAAAATCTTGCATCCCAGCTTTTTCTAAATGATTACTAGGTACTAATTTTTCTTCATTTCCCAATTCAGCCAGACCCAAAGCACTAGAGAGGCGTTTTGCAGGATCTATCGTCAAAACTAATACTTTTGCCTTGCATTTATGAGCACTTACTGCTCCCAAAGCAGCTGAGATAGTAGTTTTACCTACTCCTCCTGCCCCAGAACAAATAACTATGTCTTTGGTAGTTAAAAGTTCTTGTAGATAACTAGATTTTTGTTTATTAGATTCAGACATCAAAAACCTAATTCTTGACTCAATACATCTTTTAGTTCATCTATCATCGTAGATCCCTTAGATGGACTAAAAAGATAAGGCAAGTGCAAAATAGGAACATCCAAAGGCAAATTATGATTTAAAAATTCTAGATGAACATTGTTATTGGAACGTAATTCTAAAGCTAATTCACTTGCTCGAAAA
>JAJYPT010000168.1 GCA_021795135.1 Actinomycetes bacterium | reverse complement strand
TACATTGGCCTGAGCCAGCTCCACAACTTGATTCAAAGAGCGAACACTGTGATCCAAACTTATTCCAGCATCCCATATTGGATACCATAAAGATTCGGCTATTTTAGTGACTTCTATTTTTTCTGAATGCAAAAGCATTATATCTAAGTCACTTTGAGGACATAGCTGCTTTCTTCCGTATCCACCCACTGCCATTACACATACTTGACTAGTTGGCATTGCATTGGATGGGTTTTGAAAAAATTTTTCTATAACTAAATCAATCCCGGTACTATATTGATTACAAAATTCAATACCAGTTAAATTTTTTTGGGCAATAAAGTAACTCTTGGTATCGCGAAGTGATCTAGAAAGGTCTGCTTGAGAAAAAGAATGAGACTCTTTATCCTCGTCAAATGGCTTCAGGTCCTACTTCTCCCGTCCTAATACGTACAACATGTTCTACTGAACTAACCCATACTTTACCATCACCAATTTTGGAGGTAGTAGCAGATCTAACTATTGAATCTACAACAGCAGGAGCTTCTTCGTCTGTAACTACCATTTCTAATCTAATTTTTGGTAAAAGATCAACGTTATATTCTGCGCCTCTATAAACTTCTGTATGGCCTCGTTGACGTCCAAAGCCTTGAGCTTCTGTAACAGTCATGCCATGTATGCCTATGGCTTTTAGTCCTTCCTTGACATCTTCTAATTTAAAAGGCTTAATTACAGCTGTAATTAGTTTCATTGTCCAAACCTACCAGTGCCACTTAGAGAATAAGCAGCCTCGGAATGTTGAGTCATGTCCAAACCTTCTTCTTCATCGACTCGAGACACCCTAAGGCCAAAAGTTTTATCAATCACTTTAGCCAAGATAAAACTTGCCACAAAAGAAAAAACCATTACAGATACTACAGCTAGAGTTTGTACCCCAAGCAAACTAATTCCTCCCCCGAAGAATAAACCATTACTGCCAGCAGAATTTATAGAAGTAGTGGCTAAGAACCCAAGAGACAAAGCTCCTATTATGCCTCCAACTACATGAACTCCTACTACATCCAAAGCATCATCAAATCCAAAACGAAATTTTATTCTAACTGCCACAGAACAAACAGCACCTGCTAAAATCCCAATTACTATAGAAGAAAGAGGATTTACATATCCACAAGCTGGAGTTATTGCTACCAACCCTGCAACTGCTCCTGAAGCTGCCCCTAAAGTAGTTGGATGTCCATCTTTGAATTTTTCTACTAAAAGCCAAGCCAATAAACCCCCAGCTGTTGCAAGTTGAGTATTTACAAAAGCTTGAGCAGCTAGCTCATTGGCACCAAGGGCTGAGCCTGCGTTGAAGCCAAACCATCCAAACCATAACATTCCAGCACCTAATAAGGTTAGTGGCAAAGAATGAGGCGGCATAGGCTCTTTGGGCCAACCTTTCCTTTTCCCAATAACAATTGCCACAGCCAATCCTGCCATTCCAGAATTAATATGTACTACCGTGCCTCCAGCAAAATCTAAAGCCCCTAGTTTGAATAACCATCCATTTGGACTAAATACCCAATGGGCTACAGGCGAATAGACTAGAAGAGACCACAAAGTAATAAAAATCGCAAAAGAAGAAAACTTAAGCCGATCTGCAGTAGCACCTGTAATTAGCCCGGCGGTAATGATAGCAAACATCATTTGGAAAATCATAAAAGCCAAAGGAGGAATACTTAGGGCTGAAGATCCACTATATCCAGGGATGTGTCCTTTCAACCCTAGATGTAAAAGACCAGCAAAACCAAAATTGCCTATAAGACCAAAACCAGCGTCTTTACCAAAAGCTAAAGAAAATCCCACCAATGCCCAAACAATGCTTACTATGCCCATAACAAAATAATTTTGCATCAACATAGATAAAACGTTTTTAGCTCTCACCATTCCTGCATAGTAAAAAGCAAGCCCTGGAGTCATAAACAATACCAAGGCTGAAGAAACTAATACCCAAGCAGTATTGCCAGCACTCATAAGTACCTTTCTCATAAAGGGAATTCAACAGTAATTTGAAATAGATTTTAGAAGTACTTTAGAAGTCTAAACGAAATTAATTTTTGAATATGAATTCAATTAGGAACAATATAAAATATAAAGACAACTTTCAGGTATATTATCTCAATTGACAGGACCTAAGCATAAGTTAAATATAATAGTTATTAGCTCTTAGAATCATGTGCAATAAAGATGGTCTTGCTCAGACTATCTAATTTTCAAGACTTGACCGATACTTCCTATTTGGTGGGAGAAATTGAGCAAAAATCTATTTCTACTCCTAAAGGATAAAGTGGTCGTTTAGCAACTTTGTATACCCAAAGAGTCCCCAGCTTTGCCACTGAAAAACTAAAAGGGCTCGAGCAAACACATGACCTTTGTTGAATTGATTGTCCCAAAAGTTGTGCAAAAACTATTTAATCCTATAGTCAAAATAATAGTGACCATAATATCTAGATAGGTAAGAAAACAATTAGATGAAAGCATAGGTACAGCTAAATCTGACAGATCTGAGACAAGACAAAGCTATATACCTAGTTATTATCTAAAAACACTGGTGGCTAGGGTAGGAAATTACTCTTTCCACCAGACCATAAAATAGTAGATTCTCATCTTCTAATGCTTTAGAGAAATTCGATCAAGAAATAAAAAGGAGAACTCGAGTTATTATAATCTTTCCCAATGGATCTCCCATATCAAGATTTATTAGAGTCCTAGATATTGAGATACATAGAAGATAGGCAATAGAACCTAAAAGATATTTAAATATGAAAAAATTACAAGAAAAAGTTTTCGACAAAGACCTAGCTAATGTAGCTTAGATTTAAGACCTCGATGCCATGGTCAATTTGTACAAGATGGGGCATATAACCTGCTACTTCAAAGACTTGCTCCAGGTGAACTCGAGCTAACCCCTTGGCAAAAGAGATTTAAATATTTAAATAATAAGAAAGAGATCATGAAAATGAACCTAATTAATGCGAAGGTAAAGATTACAGTTGGGGTCGTTTTGATCTTAATAATGTTTATCGTTCAACACATTCCACTCCATAGGGGAATATCTTTTTCGGGTGCATCTAGGGTCTGTAATAGCTCATTGGGTCAATTAGGCCAAGC
Organism: Actinomycetes bacterium; assembly: GCA_021795135.1. Lineage (GTDB taxonomy): Bacteria > Actinomycetota > Acidimicrobiia > Acidimicrobiales > JAJYPT01 > JAJYPT01. The sequence goes on along the minus strand of JAJYPT010000168.1, from coordinate 1,062 downwards.
TTTTTCGAGTAAAGCTAGCAGTGATTGCGGCACGATCAACCTCATTCTCAACCTTTCTTGGGTAGCGATTATAGCTGGTCTAGTGTTGGTAGCGATCGGTATATACCAACTTACGAAAAAAAATGTAGGATAACGCTATGGCCTCGTAATATTTATCTTTATAACCCGACATAAAAGGCTCTTCGCGTTTAATTCTACTTCTTTAGAAGAAGCACTGCTAGGACTTGATGGATTTGTAATACTTGAAGTCAATGAAACTTGTGATGAATTGATCATAAATATTGAAACAAAAAACACTTTTGCAGCTGTCCAAATTGTGCAACAAGAGCTGTAGCTAAAGATAGAATGCGAGTAGATATTAGAGACCTTTCTTGTTTTGGAAGGCCTGCTCGTCTCATTTGGTCCAAGCGTAGATGGAGCTGTTTTGAGCCTGATTGTGATGCAAAAACTTGGACAGAAACTAGTCAACATATCCCAAGTAGGACTTTGCTTACACTAAGGGCTGGAATAGAAGTAACTAGACAAGTAGGACAATTAGCTAGGCCTGTGGCTAGGGTGGCAAAAGAACTAGGGGTTTGTTGGTGGACAGTAATGGATGTTAGTAAAGCTTCATGGAACACCCCTTGTTGATGATCCCAATCGAATAGGGCTAGTTACGAGCCTTGGTGTTGATGAGACATCATTTGCAAAAGCTAAAAGAAATCATCACAGGAGTCTACGCAACTGGACTAGTTGATCTAAATAATCGCATTATTATTGATATGGTAAAAGGCAATAGTGCATCTGACCTGCGAGCTTGGTGTGAAGTCCAAGATCCAAAATGGTTAGATGAGATAAAGATAGTAGCAACTGATTTAGCCCAGTCATACAGAGCTGGACTTAGTCCATATCTTGATCATTGCATTAGAGTAGCTGATCCATTTCATGTAGTACAAGTAGCTAATCGCCACCTGTGACAAAGTACGACGTAGGGTTCAAAATGAAGTACTTGAACACCGAGGTAGGAAAGGTGATCCTTTATATAAGATTAGAAAACTACTGCTTTCAGGAACTGAAAGACTA
>JAJYPT010000018.1 GCA_021795135.1 Actinomycetes bacterium | reverse complement strand
ACTCAATCTTCATACGATTCTCCAGTTAGTCAAAAATTGAGCTTATTTCAGTTTCTATCTAATCCTAAATATTTACTCACCTTATTAGGAACCGCTGGTAGCTGGTTTGTTTTTGACTATGCTTACTATGGAAACGCTATATCAACTCCCCTTATACTAAAAGGAGTTGCTCCATCAGCAAATGCTTTGACTAGTGTGGCTATATCTTTGCTCATTTTTGTTGTAGCAGCTGTGCCTGGCTATATACTTGCTTTTACCTATATGGATCGAATAGGACATAAAAAACTCCAAATTATTGGCTTTATAATTATGGGGGCTTGTTTTGGTGCTATTGGCTTTATTCCTTCACTGGTACATAATCTTGTTCCATTTTTGGTAATTTATGGTGTTAGCTTTTTGTTTGCAGAATTTGGACCAAATACTACAACTTTTGTACTCTCAGCTGAACTATTTCCTGTAAGTGCTAGAACAACAGGACATGGTCTTTCTGCTGGAATAGCTAAATTTGGTGCTTTTATAGGAGTTTTCATCTTCCCAATATTGAATAAGTCTTTAGGACTTTCTCATACTCTACTTGTTACTTTCGCTATGGCTATAGTTGGCGCCTTAGTAACTCTAGTTTTACCAGAACCTTCTGGAAAAACCCTAGAAGAACTCTCTGGAGAAGATGTTGTTCCAATATCTAATCCTTCAAATTCAAAAATTTCTGCTGTGATGTAACTAACATTTAAAAAAAATAAGCCTCGTCCAAATCGACGAGGCTTATTTTTTTTAAATCATTTTTGATAATTTCCCAACTTGTTCCAAAACGCCTAGGATAACTTCTTGTATGAAATCTTTTGAATTAGTAAAAACATGGGAAGTAGAAAAAGTATCCATTGGAGTAATCAAATTTGGCCAAAAACCAAAAACAACATCTTTACAAAAAGAAAATTTTCAACTTGCTTCTGTAACAAAATTATTCACTACATATACAGCTCTTATAGCAATTAAAGATAATGTAGTTGGACTAGAAGACGAAGTTGGCCCTTGTAAAGGTTCTACTTTGGCTCATTTGCTAAGTCATAGTTCTGGATTAGCATTTGATAAAAATAATTGTTTAATGCCACTAGAGACTCGACGAATATATTCAAATATAGGATTTGAATATATTGGGAACTATATATCCCAAAAAGTCAAACTTCCTTTTGGGATATATATGAAAGAAAAGTTTTTTGATGCTCTTGGCATGGATAATTCATCCTTGACGGGATCTCCTGCAGCTGGTGCTGAATCTAATTTAGAAGATTTAATCCTTTTTGCCCAAGAACTTTTTTCTCCTAGCCTTATCCCACCTACTACTTTGAGCCTAGCAACTAAACCCATTTTCCCCGATCTTGGTGGAATACTACCAGGATTTGGAAAACAAGAACCAAATGATTGGGGACTTGGCTTTGAGATAAAAGGACATAAGACACCTCATTGGACAGCACCTAGTAATTCAGAACTTACTTTTGGCCATTTTGGCAGAAGTGGATGTTTTCTATGGATCGATCCCAAAATCAAAATGTCTTGCATAGCCTTGACCAATCGTGATTTTGGACCCTGGGCAGCTCAAAATTGGCCTGTTTTTAATGAATCTATAATAAGAGAACTAACACCAAATTCATAAAAACCAAACAATACTTCTAGTAATTATATTTATAGCTGACCAATAGCTGGAATATTTTTGCGAGCGCTAAAAGACAAAGATACAATTTCTATCACCCAAATCCCAGCTGCAAATACAAGATGCAAATCTGCCAAAACAGCTGGAGCTGAACTCATTGCATCTATTGCTCCTAGAATGATTTGAGCCATAAGCATTACCAAACCTAACACCAAAACAACTTTCATTCCATTGCTAGATTGGGTTCGCACTAACAAAGATATAAAAGCTGTCACTACTAAAATAGTTGCTATCAAGACTAATGATCGATGTAGTAGTTGTAATACAACCAAAGGCATGGGGGCTTTAGAAGAACACAAAGGCCATGATGGACAAGCTCTAGAAGCTCCCCCATTTACTACTAAAGAGCCTGATATAAATACTAAAAACAAACCCACAACACTAGACCACATCAATTTAGTAGGATAACGTCGCAACGACCACTCTTGGTCTGGTGCAATAAATGATAAAAAAGCAATTACTGTCACTATGGCCAAAAAAAACAAGGCTACAAATAAATGTATAGCAACTGTAGGAGGAGCATTGTGGGCCAATACAGTAATGGCTCCTAAAATAATTTGGACCACAATCATAGCAAGTCCAAGTTTTATCGCCCCACGCATATGATAGACAGATGAACCCAAGCGCCATACTAAAATAGCCACAGAAATAATTAAAATGGTCACAACTGAAGCAAGATAGCGATGAGATTGTTCTAAAAGGGGATGGAATTCGTATATAGGTCCAACATGTCCAGCACATAGGGGCCAGCTAGGACAACCCATCCCAGAATTTGTAACCCTTACTGTGCTACCTAAGACAATCAATGCATAAGTGGCAACCGCTGTAGTTACAGCTAGAATTCGTAAATGTCGAATTTTACGCTTCAAAAGACCAGAGTTATCAACTTGGAGATTTATAGGTCTTGCAAGCTTTTCATTCATATAAAAAATACTACACTCTTATTCCATAATATAAATGATCATTTTTATGGAAAATATTACCTTGAACAACTCTAAAGAAATAAAAATCATTTGTAAATATTTAACTGCTAAAAGCGCCAAAGGCAATAAATAGTCCAACTAAGTATTGCCTTTGGCGCTTTTAGAATAAGCTCTATTTTTTATTTATTAGATAATTTTTACCTTATGAACATCCACTAGTGCTTCCACAGCTAGAACATACATAACAAGATCCTGCTCTTTGCATTGCATTTCCACATGAATAACAATAAGGGGCATCTTTAGCTTCGGTAGAAGAGATCAAATTAGGAGAATAAGATTCTTCTGCTAGAGAAATATTTTTCGTAATTTCTTCTTCAACCCCAGGAAGTGTTGGCTGGAGTCTTTCTTTAGAAGTTAAAATGCCAAGTTCAGTTCTGTCTTTGACTGGTAAATAATCAATAGCTAGACGACGAAATATATAATCAACCAAACTAGAGGCAATCCTTAGATCAGAATCATCTGTAATGCCTGCTGGTTCAAAACGCATATTAGTATATTTTTTGACAAAAGTAGCCAGTGGTACCCCATGTTGTAGGCCCAAACTAACAGCTATAGAAAATGCATCCATAATTCCAGCCAAAGTAGATCCCTGCTTGGAAACTTTCATAAATACCTCACCTGGACGACCATCTTCATATTCGCCTACAGTGACATAGCCTTCACAATCAGCAACTTGAAAAGCAAAAGTAGTCGATCTACGTCTTCTTGGTAAACGCTCGCGAATTGGTTCTTTGACTACAACTTTTTCTACCGCCAAAGATTTTTCCAAAGCTTGAATTTCTTCAGCTGTTTTATCTTTTTTGGTCATAGATAAAGGTTGTCCTAATTTGCAATTATCTCTATATATAGCTACTGCTTTTAGACCCAATTTCCATGATTCAATATAGAGGTTTTCAATATCTTCAACACTTGCTTGTTCTGGCATGTTTACTGTCTTTGAAATAGCACCAGAAATAAAGGGCTGAACAGCAGCCATCATCTTGACATGGCCAAAATGATGTATTGTATTGTCTCCCATCGAACATGCAAATATAGGAAGATGTTCTACAGATAAATAAGGAGCTCCAAGAATTGTCTTATTTGTATCTATATAGCTAATAATTGCATCTATTTGGTCTTTGGGATATCCCAAATTAGACAATGCCCTAGGAACTGTCTGGTTTACAATAGACATTGTTCCCCCACCAACTAGATTCTTGGTCTTTACTAAACCTAGATCAGGCTCAATTCCAGTGGTATCGCAATCCATCAACAAACCAATGGTTCCAGTTGGAGCCAAAACAGATGCTTGAGCATTGCGTACTCCATAGTCATAAGCTACATTGACAGCTTCATCCCAAGCTTGTTGAGCAGAAGACAAAATCTCAGTTGGAACTAATTCTTCTTCTATTTTAGAAACATAGCTTCTATGCATCTCTAAAACATTTAACATAGCCTCAGCATTTTCGTCAAAGCCAGCAAAAGGACCCATGCGCTTGGCTATGTGTGCAGAAGTTGCATAAGCATGTCCTGTCATCAAAGCTGTAATGGCTGCTGCCCATGCTCGTCCTCCATCTGAGTCATAAGCAAGTCCTTTTGCCATCAACAAAGCACCTAAATTGGCATATCCAATTCCAAGTTGGCGAAATTTACGAGAATTTTCAGCAATTTTTTCAGTAGGATAGTCTGCATTTCCCACCAATATCTCTTGAGCTGTGAATAAAACTTGTACAGAAGATTTAAAACCTTCGGTGTCGAATATACCATTTTCTAGATATTTTAATAAGTTAAGGCTAGCTAGATTACAAGCACTATTATCTATGTGCATATATTCAGAACAAGGATTACTAGCATTGATGCGCCCAGTAACAGGAGCTGTATGCCAACGATTTATAGTGCTATCAAATTGTAGTCCAGGATCAGCACATTCCCAAGCTGCTTCAGATATTGCTCTAAATAGCTCTTTGGCTTTGACTGTTTTGATTACTTCACCTGAGCTAATACTTTTTAGCTCCCAGTCTTTGTCTTCTAAGACAGCTTCCATAAATTCATCAGTTACCCTTACAGAATTATTTGCATTTTGGTACTGGATAGAATGTATATCTTTTCCATCTAGACCCATATCAAATCCAGCATCTCTAAGAGCTATTGCCTTGCGTTCTTCTAAGGCCTTACACCAAATAAAATCTTCAACGTCTGGATGATCAACATTTAAAATAACCATTTTGGCAGCACGACGAGTTTTGCCACCTGATTTTATAGTTCCAGCAGAAGCATCTGCTCCTCTCATGAAACTAACAGGACCAGATGCTGTTCCTCCTCCTTGTAAACCTTCAAAAGAAGAACGTATTTTAGAAAGATTTACTCCTGCTCCTGATCCACCTTTAAAAATGATTCCTTCTTCGGCATACCAGTTTAGGATTGAACGCATAGAATCTTCAACTGCCAAAATAAAACAAGCACTAGCTTGTTGAGGAACACCTTTGACACCAATATTGAACCAAACAGGAGAGTTAAAAGCAGCCTTTTGATGAATAATTAAGTGCTTGAGCTCTGCATTGAAAACTTCAGCTTCTTCTTTTGTAGAAAAATATCCGTCTTTGACTCCCCACTGGGTTATTGTGTCTACTATACGGTCTGCAACTTGGCGCAAAGAGTTTTCTCTTTCAGCAGTTCCCAGTGTCCCTCTAAAATACTTTTGAGCCAGGATATTGGTGGCATTGAGGCTCCAAGTTGAAGGAACCTCAACCCCTAATTGTTCAAAAGCAACACTTTGATCTCTATAGTTGACAATTCTAGAATCTCGCTTTTCCCAGGTGACTTCATCATAGGGATGAACTTTGACAGATGTGAAATATCTTTTAAAACCTATTTCTTCCTGCTTTTCTATTAAAGCCATATTTCCCCGTTTCTAACTTGTTTGTTTTTAGGACTTCAAAGGTACTGCCATTCCTAAAAACACAATATTTAGAGGAACGGCTTTGCAATTACTACTATATAAGGTAATTACACTTGTGTAAGTTTATCGTATCATCAAAAAACCAAGGCTTGTCAAAGAGTTTTTGCTTTGAATAAAATTAAGGTTTCTAAGCTGGAAAAAGACTCTAAAATTAGGAAAAAAAATTTTCTCCAAACCCTAAAGTATCTACACTTAAACCAAAAGATATTTGTCCAAGTATTAAAAAAGCTTATCCTAGTTTTTGTAAAGCCTTCTTTAGGTTTCTAATACCTTGAGCTATACGAAGTTCATTTTCGATAAGCGCAAAACGAACAAAACCATCCCCACCTGGCCCAAAGCCAACTCCTGGAGAAGATGCTACTTTTGCTTCAGATATTAAAAATTTTGAAAATTCTAAAGAACCCATCTCTTTATAAGGCTCTGGAATTGGTGCCCATACAAACATTGTTCCCTTTGGCTTTGCTACTTCCCAGCCTATCCTTGAAAGACCATCACATAGACTATCTCTTCGAGACTGATATATCTCATTTACAACTTTGGGATAATCAGAAGCTTCATTCATAGCTACAGTGGCAGCTATTTGGATAGGTTGAAAAGTTCCATAGTCTAAATAGCTTTTTAGTTTAGTCAAAGCTGCAACTATTTTAGGGTTGCCAACCATAAATCCAACTCTCCATCCAGCCATAGAAAAGGACTTAGTCATGGTATAAAGCTCAACTGCAACTTCTTTAGCCCCTGGTACTTCTAAAATAGAAGGAGGCTTGTATCCATCAAAGGAAGTATCTGAGTAGGCAAAATCGTGAACTAAAATAACATCATGTTCTTTTGCAAACTCAACTAGTCTTTTCATCCAAGATAGATCAACACATGCTGTGGTTGGATTATGAGGAAAAGAAACCAATATCAAACGAGGCTTAGGCCAAGTAGATTCCCAAGCAGTCATCAAGTCAGCAAAAAATTCTTCCTCTGCTTGGCCACTATCGTCGATACTTGGAGCACCTAAGGGAACTTGTCTAACATCAGCACCAGCAAACAAAGGGGCATAGATATGAATAGGATAAGAAGGAGAAGGAACCAAAGCTGTATCTCCTGGCCCAAGCAAAACCCACATTAGATGAGAAAGACCCTCTTTGGCCCCTATTGTAGTTACCACTTCTGAATCTGGGTCTAATTCAACTCCAAATCGTCTTAGGTACAAATCAGCTATAGCTTGGCGTAATTTTGGTATACCCCTACTAGATGAATAACGATGATTTCTAGGATTGTGAGCTGCTTCGGCTAGTTTATCTACAGCTGTAGAGGGTGATGGGATATCAGGATTTCCAAACCCAAGATCCACAACATCATCACCGGCTCTTCTCGCCGCTAACTTCAAATCATTTATGACCCCAAAGACATACGGAGGCAATCCATTTATACGGCGAAACTCCATATTGACAAGGCTACTTTTTTTATACTACCTATAGAGAAGCAAAAGGGATAAAATTTATCTAATGTCCAAATTTTTCATTACTGTTTCTAGAACAAAAAGGATATCTTTATTTTTTTGGACTGGATCTGAAAAACTATAGTCAAAAATCGCCCATTTGACGTTTAATTTTGATAAAGCAAAAATATGTTGAGTAGCTCTTTGGATAGCAGATCCTTCTCCTTTGGGAATTGGACCTGCCCAAGTTAGTTCTAGATTTTGCTGCTGAGATAAATATGGCAAAGCTGGAGACCATAGATTTAGACCTATACCCAAATCTGTGGCTATTTGATTTGTCTTTTCAGATCCTCCACCAATCCAAACCTTTATATTTAGCTTTTGTAGCTCCCTAGCACACCAATAAAGAGATCTCCTTCTTTCTAGGGCACTTCCATAACCCAAACCATAAGAGATATTTTCTACTGCACTCATTTTATCTCCTGTTCCAACCCCAGCAATAACTCTGCCTTTGGATAATTTTTCCAAAGTAACAAAATGATTGATCAGCACTGGATTTGGAACAAGACCTACTCTAGCTACTAAGGTTCCTATAGATATTTTTTTTGTTACACCAGCCAAAGCTGCCAGCATAGGAAAAGCTGCCAAAGCAGGTTTATTAGGACTTCCCAAGGGCCAAAGGTGATCGAATACAAAAACTCCATCCAAACCAATAGCTTCGGCTTTGGTGGCCATAGAAATCCCAATGGATGGGTCTGAGACAAAACTACGAACTACTACTCCAATTTTCATCTAAATTTTAAAAATTAAATTGAGTCATCGTTTGTAAGAGCTAAGTCTGCAGCTCCCCACGCTCCTGCCATTTCCCCTAAAACAGCAGGTTCAATATTGATTAAATTTCGAAAATTGTAACCCAAAGGTTGATTTGAAAACCAATCTCTCACCGGATCTAACAACAAATCTCCCATTTGGACTAATCCACCACTAATAATAAACTTTTCGGGATCAAATATATTAGCCAAATTAGCTAGTCCTATAGCTACCCCTAGAGAAAATTCATTCATTATGTTACCTGCTTGAACATCGCTTTGTTTGAGAGCTGTTGCTACATGCTCACCAGTTATAGCAGATGGATCATTATTAGCTAGTTCTAAGACTAAAGAAGCTTTGCCTTCTAAGGCATATTTTTTAGCTAATTCTTTCAATGCAGTACCAGAAGCAAATTTTTCCCAACATCCTTTTCTTCCACAATTACATAGTGGCCCATTGGGATCAATTACCATATGTCCAGGCTCTAGTGCAAAACCTTGAGATCCTATAACCAAATTTTTATTGACTATAGCACTACCACCAACTCCAGTTCCCAAAGTAATAACTACTAAATCATCAACTCCTTGCCCAGCACCAAACTTCCACTCTGCCCAGCCCGCACAATTAGCATCATTTTCAACTGCAATTGCCATAGATGGAAATTTTTTCTCTAATATTTTTTTTAGTTCAAAGTTCTGCCCAGCTTCTAAATTGGCAGCAAAATTTAGACTTCCTTGTCGAGTTACTAAGCCAGGTACCCCAACCCCTAAAGCAGATACATTAGATTTATAATTAGAAGCACCTAATTGGACAAGACTAGACACAAGGTCTTCTATACATTCAACAATTGCATCTTGTCCTTTTGGAGTTGGGGTACGGATATGGTCTAATAGCTCACCTTTTGGACTTACCAATACGCCCAATACTTTTGTACCACCTAAATCAATACCTATAGTTAAATCAGAATTAGGCGCCCTCAGGACACCTAATTCTGATTTTGAAGCCATATCTAATACCTCAACAAAGCAGCTATGCCACCTAAACAATCCAAGTCTGCACTCTCAGATGCAGTAACTATTTTACAAGACTGATGGAGGGCTTCTTGAATTACTTCTTCTATGAGGTCTTCTACTTTTTGCATATCAGATCCACAAACAGAACAAATTGGACCCTTTTCTGCTAAATTTGTACAATTTGGACAACGCCAACCCGGTTTTTCAAAACTGTTAGAGACCATCAAAGTCTCAATTCTTTTTTCACTCAAAGCCCCAAGTGTATCTTTCAAAGTAACTATTCCTGTCCCCACAGCTGCCTTATCACGTATTTTTTCAATCAGCTTCATATGAGAAGTTCTCATTATTTTCTCTTCTGCTTTTTCTACAAGACGACGATACTCTTCACTTGGAGAAGAAATTCCGATATTTGCCCTTAGGACAATACGATCTTTTATGCATGAATGGAGTTCTTTTTCAAGCTCTGCAACTACATCATCTGAGCCACTTATAACAAGATGTTCATAGTCATATTTTTTAAATAAATCAAAAGCTAGCTGGGCACTTTTGCGAATATGTTTGTGAGCAAGTACTGCTTTGTGGTCTTGGAGGTGATCTCTTTCCCAATCACCTTTGTCATCTTCATGACGGGGCAACTCATCAAAAACTTCTTGAGACTCTATCACTTCGCCTAATTCAAAAACAATAACCCGCCCACGCTGACGATCTATATTCAAAATTGCAATCTTTTCCGAAGCTTCGCAAATAGATTCAAGCTGACGTAGTTGAGGAACAGTGTTAATTATAAAAAAATTCTGGACCGGAACAGGAAGTTCAACTACTTTCCACAAATTTGCATCCAGGGAAGAAAATAATGCAATTCCGCGTACTTTTGAACGATCCATGGGCGACTGGACAAAAGAATAAATTCTTTCGATATCTTTTTTGGCTAGAGGATTTTGTTCTATTTGAGACTTAGCTCGTTTCAACATAGAATCGAATTCTCGTTGGTAATCTTGACTTCTTATATATTGCTTTCCATCTACATTCAAATACAGGCTAACAACAGTTGACCCTTTGGTATCAAAGTTTGCCAAATCCTTTATTAGCTGACTACTTAGACGCATAAGTCCTACCTCCTAGTTATTGAAAATTCGACTCTAGTTGCTTACTTCAACCCGAGCCCTTAACTCTTCTAAAGCAGTTGATACTATTCGGCTTTGGGCTCTTCGTTTGACAAAGCTAGGAAGAGGCACCCCTAGTTCAACATCAAGATAATAAGTAACTTCAGTATCTTGATGGCCCATTGAATCAAATACATAGGATCCTTCTAGCCGAGAGGTAATATCGCCTTCAATTTGATACCAAGAAATTTCATAAGGCGCTTTAGAATAGTCATATTTCAAAGTGTAATTACTAGAACGTCCAAAAGCAGCTGCTCGAAAAGAAACCAAATGGGGTCTTCCAAGATCATCAAGCTCTAAAACATTAACTTCTTTTATATCCGAGGCCCACAAAGGATAGGAAGAAAAATTAGACACTACTTCAAAACAATCATCTGGACAAGCTCTTATTACCATTTTACGTGAAGTGTGTTCAGCCAACTTCTCCCCCTTGTTTGGTTACTACTTCTAGTCTTTTAAATCTAACCAAAATCATTCTGTTAATACATTATAAAGCTGTTTAACTAAAAACTCATAGGAATATTTTTCTTCAACTCTTTTTCGAGCCTCTAATGAAATCTGATTTCTCAAATATTGGTTATCTAATAATTTAGATAATACAGCTGCAGCTTTGGTGGGATCCGATGGAGTATTGACTATAAAGCCAGTTTTCATATTTTCTATAGCATCAGAAGATCCCCCACTATTTCCTCCAACTACTGCTACCCCAGATGATGCTGCTTCTAAAAAAACGATTCCAAAACCTTCTTGTTCTAGTCCCAGCCATCGATTACGAGAAAGCATTGCAAAAACATCACAAGAGGCATAAAAGCTAGGTAAAAGTTCTTCTTTTACCTCTCCGACCAATAAAGCATCTATGCCAAGAATAGAGACTTGTTTAGATAAAGCTTGTGATTGTCTTCCTTTTCCACCAATCAGTACTTTCAAATTAGGACGCTGTTTGGAAAGTATTGAGGCTGCATCTAAAAGTACATCCATACCTTTTCTTGGGACCAATCTACTCAAACTAGCCAAAACTAAATCATCTTCTTTGAGTCCCCAAAGTTGTCTAGCTTGGATAATCTCTTGGCGAGACAAGGGTCTAAAACGATCAATATCTACCCCAGGAGGTATAACATGGATATTTTCACTAGATTGGATTACTTCTTTGGCCTCTCTAAAGGGATAATTACCACTAGCTATAATTTGGTCTGCTGATAAAAGAACTTTAGATAGCAAATTTTTTACAACTGGTAAGTGGGCAGGTACTCCAAGTTCAGCTCCATGCAATATCAAAGAATATGGCAAGGTTAATTTTTTGCCAATAAGACCTAGTGGCAAAACTGGATCCACTATCACCATCTCAGCATTGATCTGTTTTGCAACACTTTCAACTAGACCAATAACTTTGCTAGTAGGTAACAAAATAGACGAATCATAACGAATAATGTTCATACCACTTTGGGCATCAAATTCATTTGCACCAAGCTGGTCAGGTGTGATCACCACAAAAGATTCAGGTGGAAGTCTTTTCCATAACTCCCATAAATAAGACTGGATTCCTCCTATTTTGGGGGGAAAATCATTAGTCAATAATATATGTTTTTTCAAACCCAGCCTACCTCTTTTAATTCTTCTAAAACCATAGAATTATTTTCTTGATCCACCCACTTAGATAACTCATCTAATCCTAATTTAGCCCCAGCCCAAATAGCATGAACTTTTAACATAGGATCACTATGGGTGAGATATTTAATAAGGATTGATCTTAGTTCAATATCTTGGTTATCTCCTATGTTTCCCAATACAACAAGAGCGTTACGACGTAGATAATTGGGCTGTCTTTTTGGAATATACCATCGTCCATATTTATCTAAAAGTGCTTCATCATCTAAGGTCAAAATAGTCATAACATCTACAAAGACCTCATCTTTTTGATCCAAGTGATCTTCTAGTTTGCGTTGTAATTTAATATTGTATGGGCAAACTATTTGACATTCATCACAGCCATAAATACGAGCACCTAATTTTTCACGCAAATCACGAGGAAATAAACCCGGAGCTTGTAATAGCCAAGCCAAACATCTATTAGCATCTAAAACGCCAGGAGAAATTAAAGCTCCAGTAGGACAATTATTTAAACATTTTGTACATATCCCGCATTTTTCGCCAACTTTTCCATCGAAGTATTTCAAAGGAGCATCGGTGATAATTGAGCCTAAAACTAGCCATGATCCCTTATCTACATTCAACAGAAGCGAATTTTTACCATACCACCCCAGTCCTGCTTTATATGCAGCTTCTTTATCAACCAATGCATTATCATCTATGACTATTTTTGCTTCAAATCCAGCCTCTAGCAATCTATGTTGTATAGATACAAGACAATCTCTTAGCTTTTGGTAATAGTCTTGCCAAGAATATCTTGCAACTAAGGCTTGATTTTGTATATTAGGATTTTCAGGAACTGGATGAAGATAGCTAAGAGCTCCAACAATTATAGTTTTAGCTGTTGGTAAGATATTTATTGGATCTGTAGAACGTTTGGGGTTTCTATAGGTAAAACTCATTCCCCCATGTAGTCCAAGAGCTTTCCTAGAAACTAAATTATAATAAGTTTTTTGAAATTTTTCTGCCTTGGAGATTCCAACTAAATCTAGACCATTTTGTAGACCTATTTGTTTTAGCTCTTGACTAAATTTAACGATATCAATACTTGTATCTAAATTAGTTGGCATTCAATTAGTTGTATTTCAATTGCCAGTTGTCGTATTGGATGAAATATTGCTTTTTAAATTTAATAACCTTTAGCCAATTAAATATCACAATTTAACTCTACCAATATTACAAGCTATAACGAGTATTTAAAAGTTCTCAAGACAACGCTAATAAAATCATCTATCTTTTAAATGCCTCTAAAAACTGTTCATTAGAAACACTGGCAGCACCTTGGGCAATACAGTTTTGTACAACTCTTCTATCATTTGAAACAACTACGACAGGTCTATTAGACACCATTTGGCCTACTTGTTCAATTATCAAATCATCTGCTTCAACCCCAGCAGAAGAAAAACGAACTTTAACTCTACGTCTAGGAGTTCGCGAAGGGGGCACAAAAACATCATCACCATCGAAAATTATTTCGATATCGGCTCCAGTTCTAAGTGCTATTGCTTCAAGAACATCTTCTAGTCTTTGTCTTTGGGTTCTAATTGGAAGATTAGGCCACTTATTTTTAGTGATATTATAGCCATCTACCAAGACCTTTACATTGGCTAGTCGGGTTAAAAATTCAGCTGCTTCTTTAGAATCATCTCGCAGCCCAGGAGGTAGCTTAGGCTTATTCTTGGATCGAGAACTAGCCCTAGAAACAATTGTGGGATTTGTTTTTTCTTTAAAGACAGAATTGAAATCATCATCTAAGCCCTGAGATGTTGAGAGCTGATGATTTTGTTCTAATTTCTCAACCCAGCTGTATAGTTCTTCGTTTGCTTTGGCTGCATTTATAGCTAAAGATTTCAACAAAGAAAAATCAACATCCAAATTGGATTTTAAAGAACTAGATTTTTGCTGGTTTTGCAAAAATAAATGCTTTGCTTTTAGATCCGATTCAAATTTTAGAAGTTGTTTTTTAAATAAATGGAGTTCTTTTTTCTCTCTAGCTAGATTCTTTTTTTCTGTCTCTAAATGTTGTTTTTGAGACAGAAAATCAGAAAATTGACTTTGAAGTTGTTGATAATTATCTTTTGCTTTTTCAACCTCAGCTAACAGTTGTGCTGTTTGAGATCTAGCTTTTTGCGTTTCTTTCCGTTGCTGAGCCAAGTCGTTACGCAAGGCTTGAACTTGATTAGATGCTTTTTCTAGCTTCAAAAGAGATTTCTGCAATGCTAGCTGTGCACCTTTTAATTGTTGTCGAGCAGAATTTTCCAGCTTATTTTCATTCTCAATGAGAGACTTTTGTTGATTTGACTTTACCAAAAGCAACAATTCTTCTTCCCAGCCTTTAGGGCGAGTAATATAGAGCCAGCTAAGATGTCCTATCTCATCATCAGTTACATTTTGAGCTAGAAGCTCTCTGAATTTTTCATCTTGATCTAAAGTTCTTTTTACTACCTTCAACGCTGTAGGAGGTAGTTTTACAAATCCCATCAAAGGCTTTAAAGGAGTCGGGGGAGGATCAAAAGGAGGGTTTTGACAACGTTGTTTGGCAAATGACCAGGCAAACTCTAACCCCGGTTGCAAAAGGTGGATAGAAATGTCTAACTTAGATTGCCCTTTAGTCATCTATTGATTTTCCTAGGCACTACTTATTGGCTAATGAATTGCTAACTTGTACTAATGATTTCAAACAAGACAGTGCTTTTCCTGAATCAATCGAATTTTGAGCAAGTTTTACACCTTGTTCAAAATCACTAGCTATATCAGCAACTATTAAAGCTGCTGCTGCATTTAGAACAACTACATCTCTTTTTGGACCAGTTGCACCTTGTAAAATCTCAAGAGCTAGACTTGCATTTAGTGAAGCTGATCCACCTTTTAGATCTTGTAAAGTTCCCAATTTGAAACCAAAATCTTGAGGATCCAATTTAATAAATTCTACTTTTGGTCCATCTGGTTCTAATTTATAATTCCAAATTGTTGACGTAGTGGTAATAGTAACTTCATCTAAACCGTCATCACCATGGACTACTATGGCTCTAGTTGCCCCATTAGATTGCAAAACCCCTAACATTTTTTCAGCCATAGAAGCATCACTTACCCCTACTACTTGTCTTTTGGTCCTAGCAGGATTTGCCAGTGGACCCAAGAAATTGAAAATAGTAGCTATTCCAAGTTCTTTTCTTACAGGAGCTGCATAACGCATAGCAGGATGAAACCTTGGGGCAAAACAAAATGCCATTCCAACTTGATCCAAGCATTTGCTTACTTGGACTGGATCTAAATCTATAACTACTCCCAAAGCTTCCAATACATCTGCTGATCCACTAGCCGAAGAAGCTGCCCTACCACCATGTTTACAAACTTTGGCACCAGCTCCTGTTGCAACAAAAGCAGCAATGGTGGAGATATTTATACTACTAGTCCTATCCCCACCTGTGCCACAAGTATCAATTGGATCAAATATCGTTTCAACAGGTTCTGAAAAATCTAGCATTGCTTTTACAAAACCTGACATTTCTTGAACCGTTTCACCTTTGAATCTCAAAGCAGTAACAAAGCTAGCAACTTGAGCTGGAGTGGCCTCACCTTTTAAAACATTGGTTAAAATACAAGCAGCTTGATGCTGGTCAAAGCTTTTGCCTTGCATCAAATGGTTTAAAATTCCAGGCCATGAACCAAGTTGAGTAAAAGTGTCTGAATCAGAAGAATTATTTTCCACACATCTAGTCTAAAGCTTGAAAGATCAAGCTGTCTTGAGTCTTTGACGAATCATTCTGCGACGGTCTCTTTCTGTGGCTCCACCCCAAACACCATCTTTTTCCTGATTCTTCAAAGCATAACTAAGACATTCATTTTGAACTGGGCATTGCCTACAAATTGCTTTGGCAACACGAGCTTCTTCTTCGCAAGAGGGGTAAAAGATATTAGGATTCAAACCGCGACAAGATCCATAATTTTTCCAGGAGGTATTCATATCCCAAGAACCTTTATACATAGAGAAATATTAATAATTAGGGAAACAGTTGTGTTTCAAAATAAAATTGCTGAAACATCAAACTTAGCTATTTATATAACTAAAGTGTTAAACTATATTCTGCATTAGTTAAACGCATTAGTATAAAACCTATTCCCCCAAAGGGATAATTATAAAAAGTTTTTAATAATTATTTTAAACACAAATTCAGATTTAGTCACAACTGGACTATAAAGGAACAACAACTGCCAGAAAAATATGCCCCACAAACAAAACACTTAAGACATTGGCTGTCCCAAGCTTTTAGACTGGTGGATATAATTACATCTGTCAAAGCAGCAGCAATAGTTATAATTATAGCTTTTAGTGGTGCTTTTGCTGGATATTATGCTCTTAGACAAACAATATTGGGACAAGATTTATTCCAATGGATCTCAATAGCAATCTTTATACTAATTATTTCTCCCTTTGTTGGAGGAATCTATATTGGATTCAAACGACCAGGAGCACCCATACGAAATGTTTGTGTTTCGATTTTTTTGGCATGGATACTAGAAATAATTCTTAGCATTGTCTTTTCTATTGCATTTTCATCTAATTTTAGGGTTTTAGGCATCTGGATCCCAATAGGTCTGCTTTATTTAGCAGTAGCAGTTTTAGGTTCATTTGTAGGAGTTGGACTACATGGATTCAAAACTACCCGTAATTCCAATAGGTGATATGTTCTAGATCATTGGTGTTAATTTGTAACACTAGCTGTTGCTCTTCTACCTGGCAGTTTTTGAACCTCTATTGCATGAGGAAGCTGTTCTTTTATAGAATCGTCATGAGTTACAACTAGAATTTGACCAAAGCGGCTTCTCAAATGCTCTAACGCATTTAGCATACGATGCTTACGATCAGAGTCTAAGGGTCCAAATACTTCATCTAAAACTAAAAGTCCAACTGCTCCCCCAGATTGAAATCTAACCTGTTCACTAATTGCAACCCTAAAAGCTAAATTAGCTAAATCTGTTTCTGATCCAGAAAACCTTTCCATACGATAACTTTGACCTTTATCTTGAATACGTATTTGATAAGTATCGGTATCTACTTCTAGGCGATCGTATTCATGATCTGTCAATTCTCCAAACAATTCTGCTGCTTGGGATCCAAGTCTTGGTCCTATGGAATTTATAACATTGTTCCTAAAATCGTTTAAAAGTTCAGCAACTTTAGCTATGTGGCGTACACGTTCTTCCATGAGATTTACTTCCATCATTGAGTCTTTTGCTTCTTTTATCCTGCGTTTAGCTGCGTCTAAGTCTCTTTCTTTTCTAATAAATTCATTTTGACACTCTTGAGCTTCTAAACGAATTTTTTCATACTGGTTCCTAATTTGTTGGAACTGGTTTTTTTGATCTTTATAAGTATCGGGAGAACAATTTAGTTCTTTTAATTCCAACAATAAATCTTGTCTAGTTTGGTTTAGTTGCTCAATATTTAATTTCAATCTTGAAATTTCTTTCTCCAAAGTTGGCTTGCGCTCTAGTTTTGCTTGAATTGCAGCTAGTTCTTGTGAAATATGTTGAAGTTGTGTAATTTGTTCACTAGTAGATTCCATTTTTTCTCTTAGTTGGTCCAAGGTCATAGACAACAAATTTTGGGCTAAAGATTTATCTTCTAATTGATCCAAAACTGCTTTTTTCTCAGCCTCAAGAAAACTCTTTTGTGCCATCAAGTTTTCATATTGGGAACTTTTCCTATTGAAGGCTTCTAATTTCTGTTCTTGTTGTTTTAGCTCTTTCTTTTTTTCTTCAACTTCAATAAATAGACTTTGTCTTTTGGAACTTAGTTCTTCTAAAGATTTTTTTACCTGGACAACATCTTGTTCTCTGTGATGGCGAATTTGTAAGTATGAATCATTAGCCAAGGATTGACCACACAAGGGACAGTCGTGTTCATTTGAAAGAGTTTCAGATTTTTTTAATTCTTCTGAAACTCTTTTCATCTCAATCTCAGTAGCTGCTAATTTGCCATCTATTTTAGATAATTCACCTCTAGATAAATCTAAATTGGCTCTTAGGTTATCTAATTTTTCAGTATCAAAAACTCCAGGAGGCTCCATCTTAGGCAAATCTTGAATTTGACGAGTAAGATTAAAAAATTGAGAAAGTATTTCGTAAAGACCTCGAGAAGATGACAAAGCAGGGATTTGAATCTTGAGTTGACTTGCTTTGGTCTCTAAAGTTGCAAAAGTGTCTAATTCTTGTTGGAGCTCAATTTGTCTATTGGTCTCTTGATCTAATTGACTCCTACAAGTTTTGCCCTGTCTGATTAAATAATCATATTTAGACATTGCCTCATCAAGGTGTTGAATGTCTAAGAGAGCTTTTTCGGCCTTATCGTGGAATATGTCACAAAGAAGTTGTTTTTCTTTAGCTAATTTTTCACTC
>JAJYPT010000167.1 GCA_021795135.1 Actinomycetes bacterium | reverse complement strand
ATCCTACCAATATCTACTTAGCCTCTCAGTCAAACAAAATGCCAATAAATCTTACCCAGTCCATAACTTCAGCCACTGATGCTAAAGAAAAAGTTATCAAACACAAGTCTGAAAACAAGTCAATGATAGTTGTAGTTGATTTAAAGGTTTCAAACAAAAAGATAAATTGGGCTAGACATATTTTATCGTCTCTAAATGCTGAGGCTATATGGGCTGTAGTGGATGCAACCATAAAGGCAGAAGATATCCTAAACTGGACCTCTTTAATAGGAGGCGTGGATGCTATTTGTCTAAAAAATGCATCTTGTAGCTCAAGTCCTGCTTCTATTTTAGCCACTGAAATACCCGTTGCTTTCTTAGACGAACACCCCGCAACTCCTGGTCTGTGGTCAGCTATGTTGACTCAAAGAATTTTCAAAGAGTAACTATATGGCCTCATCGACCAATTCAAATAAATGGAAACTTTTATATGCAAGTCGACCTAAAACGACTGTGCTAATGGCTTTGATACTTACTCTTCCAGCAATAATAGGTTCTATAAAAGGCGATATATCTCTCCAATCTATGCTCATTAAATATTTGATAGCTTTAGTTTTGAGTTGGATTGGATTATCCATCTTGGCAGTAATTGTTAGCGGTTATTTGCGGCCAAAAAAAAATAAAAATATAGAAAATGTTTTTTCAATTTATAAAACTACTAAACAAAACTAAGTCTTTAGTTATCCAATTTAGTTTCTGTATTAAAAATAATTGCTTACTTAACTTTATTAAAAATAATTACTTACTTAACTTTCTCACTAGATAGCCGAAAGAAAAACATGGGTGTAAATGAATTATCTACTGTGTTGTACAAAGAGCTAGAACTACTAGATGACCTACTTTACAAGTTGACCATTCAAGAGCTTATTTTAGAAGCAAACAGGCCTCAATGGGTAGACAAGTCTTCTCAAGAGATAGAAAAAATTGTAGAAGACATACGAACCCTAGAGCTAGTAAGAGCTCTAGAAATTTCAACTACATCAGAACAACTTGGGCTAGAGACCATGGCGAACCTTGAATCTATTACCCAAATAATAGAAGAGCCATGGCAGTCGATTCTAAAATCTCATCTAGAAGCATTGAGGAACGTAACGAGTCAAATCGACTACATATCACAGCGAAACAAAAAATCTTTACAAAACAAA
Source organism: Actinomycetes bacterium (assembly GCA_021795135.1). Classification (GTDB taxonomy): domain Bacteria; phylum Actinomycetota; class Acidimicrobiia; order Acidimicrobiales; family JAJYPT01; genus JAJYPT01. The sequence continues at coordinate 3,078 of JAJYPT010000167.1, read as the reverse complement.
ATTGGAATGACTACTCAAGCTTTGGATTGGCTTGGAGAAACATCTCTCAATAATTACTCTCCAAATCCAGAAGAAAACCGACCTCAGCCACATTTAATAAACGGAATATTATGAGCAATATTGGAATATATACTGCACTATCAGGACTACAAGCCCAAACAATAGGATTGCAAACAGTAGCGCAAAATATAGCTAATGCTACAACTCCAGGCTATACCACCGAACAAGCTAACATTTCTACTCTCCCAACTATTGGTCCAAATGGAGCAGGAGGAGGAGCATACGTTACCGGCATAAATAGAATGAGTGATCCAATGGGTCAAAATTCTTACCTTGCTACGCAATCTTCTGCCCAACAAGCAAATACAACTCAAGCAACCCTTGCTTCTATTGAAAATATTTTCCCTGAACCAAGCTCTACTGGAATACAATCCCAGCTATCTTCTTTTTGGTCCTCTTGGGATAATGTTGCTAATAATCCATCTATGACTGCCCCTAGAATACAGGTAATTTCGAATGCTCAAAATTTGGCTACCAGTCTCAATCAGTCCAGTGCTGCGCTAACAAACTTACAAAATTCTCTTAGTAGCCAAGTTCAAACAAGCGTTCCTCAAATAAATGGTTACCTATCCCAAGTAGCTTCTTTGAATCAATCTATTGTTTCTCAACTAGCCCAAGGCTCTACTCCAAATTCTTTAATGGATCAAAGAAATGTTATTTTAGACAAATTATCCCAGCAATTAGGAACTACTATAACCCACTCTAAAAGTGGGACCATCAATATCTATGTTGGAGGAATAACTTTAGTTCAAGGCAATATAGCAGATTCTTTATCTCTTCAAGGATCTGCTGGATCTATGTCTTTGGTATCGGCTCATACCTCTACAGCTATACCAATAACTTCAGGTTCTATTGCTGCAATGTTAACAGGAATAAATACAACGATTCCTTCTTTTCAATCCCAGCTCAATCAAGTGGCTAGTTCTTTAATCACAACAGTCAACAATCAACAAGCTGCTGGAATAAATGCAAGTGGAACAGCTGGTCCTGCTATATTTACTGGTAATAATGCTTCAAATATTGAAGTTAATCAATCTGTTGTTGCTAATCCATCTTTACTAGATGCTGCGGCTCCAGGTACTGGCTCAAACAATGGAGCCAATGCCCAAGCAATGGCTGAATTATCTAATTCAACTTCTGCAAATAGCCCCGATAAGCTATACCAGTCATTTATTGCTTCATTGGGTACCCAAGCTCAAACAGCTAACAATAACGCTACCGACCAGTCGGCTTTAGTAAGTTCTGTCACCGCTAGTTACAAAGCTTCCACAGGTGTAGATTCCAATACTCAAATGATGCAAATGGTAGCTTACCAACGAGCCTACCAATCAGCAGCAAAATTATTAGCTAACCTTAGCTCCAACTTCCAAGCTTTACTACAGGCGGTTTAAAATGTCTATGTTCCCAGGTCCTCTAAATACAGCAGCACTTAGTTCTCGCTTGGTTGGATATCTCTCCAATGCCCAACAAACAATGGGCAATCTTGAACAACAAGTTGCCACAGGAAAAGCATTAACTCTACCTTCGAGCAATCCAGTACAAGTAGTCAACACAATGTCACTAGATGCCACTTTGACAAGAGCTAAACAGTATTCAACAAATGCTCAAGATGGATCAGCAATGTTAGGTATGGCTAATAATGCTTTGACCCAAGTTATGAATCAAGTCCAACAAGTAAGAACCTTGGTACTGCAAGCGGGCAATGGCACTTCTACCTCAACTTCAAATTCTGCTCTTGCCCAACAGGTAACTTCTATCAAAAATACTATTTTAAACCTAGCTAATACTTCTTACCTTGGAAACCCTATTTTTGCTGGTGGCTCAGGCTCTAGTAATGCTTATGACAGCAACGGGAATTATCTAGGTGGGGTCAATGCTCCCACAAGAACAGTTGGAGCAGGAGTTCAATTACCTGCTTCTGTAGTTGGGCCTAGTGCTTTTGGTACTACTGGATCTACTCAGCTATTTACAGTTTTGTCTCAAATTGCTTCTAATTTATCCAGTGGAGCTACTTCAACTGTGCTTGGGAGCGATCTTACCAACCTAGATACAGCTATTTCAACTTTAAGTTCAGCTGCTGCCCAAGTTGGTACTTACTATACCCAAATGCAATCTATGAGTAGCCAACTAAACCAAACCCAGACTCAACTCATAACCCAAATACAAAATATTCAAAACGTAAATCCAGCAAAAGTAATTACCCAACTACAACTTCAACAAAGCTCCTACCAAGAAGCAATGTGGGCAACATCAAAAGCAATTCCACCCTCTCTCTCTACATTTTTAGGATAATGAAAACACTAGAACCAACCTTAGAAATTGAGCAGTCTCTTCGTAATATAAACTTTATAAATGGACTGCCTGGATTTCCCAATGCACATTTATTTGAAATAACACCTATTTCTAAAGATATGAAGCCTTTTTGCATATTGAAAAGCAAAGAGGTGGAAGGGCTGGAATTTGTAGCCATACCTCCCCATTATATTTTCCCAGAATATGAGGTAGAACTAGATGATAACACTGTCAAAAGATTAGAGATTGAGGACTCTTCGCAAAGCTTTACTTTGGTTATCATAAAATTAGCAACTCCACCCAAAGTCCCTACTGCCAACCTCTTAGGTCCCATAATCATAAATATTCAATCTGGATTAGCAATGCAAGTTGTTTTACACAACAGTGAGTATCAGCCTCAATTCCCATTGACTATAATTAATTGAGAATTCTACCAAGGACTACTAAAGTTTGAGATCTACACCCAATAGTTCACAGGCTTGAGAAACCCCAAGAGATTGACTAGCAAATTTATCTAAAGCCTTCAAAGCACTAGGAGTGTCAAGGTCTTCATCCAAATATCTTTGCACTTCTACTAGTCCTGCTTGACCTACCCCAGCTTTTTTCCATAATGACAATCTCTGCTTGGCTTGTAATAAAAGTCCTTCATTCCACTCCCATGCAGTTCTATAGTGATTAGAAAGGATAGCTAGGCGTAAAACCTCTGGTTCCCAATCTTTCAATAAC
>JAJYPT010000166.1 GCA_021795135.1 Actinomycetes bacterium | reverse complement strand
ATCTATCCATCCACTTGGAGGCAAGTTATCTATATTTTCATCTGAAACATATTTGGTGCCATAGACCATAAGTCCGTCATAGGCAACTTCATTGCTAATTGAAAACATAGGATCTATACAACGTCTATGTACTCGCAATGGACTACCTACCCATATTTTTTCTTTTGAACAATAAGAGGAAAAACCATTGCCTGGCAAACAAGTCCCAAGTGGATTTGCTTGATCAGCTAAAGTCTGTACTGAATTCAAAGAAGGCCACCAAGGTTTTTCAATGTCATAAGTTTTAGCTAAAGAAGCTTCTAGAACAGTAGGGATATTGACAACTGGTTCCAATTGCAAAGGATCGCCCACTACAACTGCTCGTTTTGCTCGTTGAAGTACGCCAACGCTTTGTTGAGGAGCACCTTGTCCTGCTTCATCTATAAGTAGCCACCCAATTCCTTCTCGAGCAATATTAGCCATCATCTTTCCAACTGAGGCAAAAGTAGAAGAAATTACAGGGACCACTAAGGCTAAACTATCTAGTCCAGTTTGAGCCATATCTTCAGTCATTTTCTTACCATTTATCCATTGGGCTGCAAAAGAAAGGTTTTTATACATCTGTTCAGGAGCATTTTCTATAAATGCCCTATGTAGGGCAAGTGCGGATAGAAAAACTTCAGTTTTGGCATCATTCCATTCTTTTGTAGACCAAAAACTTGCCAATTCACGTTCTTCATCTGAAAGGTCTTCAAGATTTGGCCAATATGAACCTAGCTTTGATTTGGCATTTTGTAATCTATTTTGTGATTGGCTATATTGTAAAGATAATTGTTCGTAAAGATCTCGAGTCTTGGTAATGTCATCTTTGGCTTTTTGGAGATCTTTTTTCAACTGAAAAACTGTTGATTCATGTATTTCGAACTTTTTTTGAACCTCATCTAAGCCATCTTTGACAGCAATTGCTGAGCTTCTCCATTGTTTTTGTGCTTTGCCTAAACTAAAAATATTTTCTATAAATCCAGGCTTGAGTGCCATTGTGTAAGAAAGATTATCTTTTGCCTCTTGGATCAAACGATTATATTTTGATAATTCAGATGAATTAGATTCTAATAAATTCTTTATTTGATCTAGTGCTGATGATTTTTTGTCTAAAGATTCCTTTGCTGAATTGACTTTTATATTTTGATCAATAATTTCTTTTGACAAAATGTAAAACTGTTGATAGGTTTCACGAATATTTTTTTCTTCATCAATTGCTTTATTAAACCTAGCGACAGCTTCTTTCCAAGATAAAGTAGGCGAAATTTTGGCATTTTTTAAAGCATCGAGCCATCCCATCATACCATTGGATATATCAGGATCTCCATCTTTGTCATTTGTTCCATACCAAAATTTTGAGACAAACTTACTACGATTGCTTTTATTGCCTAATTTGGCCGCTAGAAGAGCCCAAGTATCGTCTTTTTCTATAATTTTGTGGGCAAGTGGACCAAAATAATCTACGTCTTGTTCTTGATTCCAAACTCGATCTGTCTTATTTAATATAGGTAATTCTAAAGATATATTTTCTACAGCTCCATTGTTATTGGAACTAACAACAATACAAGTTTGTTGCAGTTGAGGGATTAAGTCGAAATAAATATAGGTATAATTTCCAAATTGTGCGCTTTTTTTCTCTCCAAAAGCATCATTTGGGGAATTGAGTTTAGAAAGAATTATGGCTCTATCTACAATTACTGAAGCAATTACTTCTTTTAACAAAGTAGTTTTTCCAGTCCCAGGGGGCCCATTTACAGTAAAAAGCTGAGTTGAATTTTGTTTTTCATCAAAGAAATAATTTCGCAAAGCGTTGAGCGATATTTGTTGACTAAAAGACATACAATGTCGAGAAGGCCATTTGCTAGTTGGAAATAAACTTGGTGAAAGCAATTGATAGGCTCGTTCGATACCTTTTGGACCCGCCATGTCTATGCGATCAATATTTTGTGCACTGGCATAGATATATTTTGTTAAAGGTTCACTAATTTTTGTTTCAGGATTAGCAATGTTTTTTAGATCATGTATGTAGAAGCTGTTTAACATTGTCTCTACATTAGATATTTCGTCATCTTGTTCTTCGTCTGATTTTCTAACCTTTACACAAACACAATGATGCTTGAGAATATCTCCAAATAATTCCTTTTTATACTCACCTAGACCACATCGCTCAATTACAACTTGTGAAAATTCATCGATAAATTGATAAGTTGCTGGAGCAGCAGCAGAGCTATTTTTAGGAGATACCAAAGCACGAACTCTGACATTGAACTCTTCCATAAGGTGATCTTTGAGATCGTCAAAAGCTGGAAACCCACTTTGGGTACGCAGCTTATCTTCGGGCAAAGGTGGCAGGCCTCTAACATTTACTGCCATTTTATCCATCTGATGAATCCCTTGAGCCAAAACAGCTCCAGCAGCCCAACCAGCCATAGATAATTCGAAAGAATCTGCAACAGGAATGCCATTGTCATTGATAATAAAATCAAACAGTCTCGATTCTCTATTATCTGACTCTTCAACGACTTCTTTTGGAGATTCTCCAATTTTTGTTTCTAATAAATTCATCAAATGTCCAGATTTATATATTGAAGATTGAATTTGATAACGCCATTTGAAATCACTATCGATTCTTGCTTCTTGATGTTTGTGCTTAGCTGACCAAGGACAAGAAGATTTAGATATTGAATAAGTTGGTTGTTCCAGATTTTTGGCATCTATTTTAGTTGCATCTTGGGGGGTTAATGCTTCAATAGCTTGCCAAAAACCCATGAGATTTTGTTTATTTGGTTGCTTCACCCGAACCCTTTTCCCTAAAGAACATCTAAGTTCTACTAAACTCACTATCAATTCATATACTGAATTATCAGATCCAATTATAAATCGAACAGATTAGTATGTTCTGTCAGCTAAAACCATAAAAAGCCATAATACTACTTTGTATCACTGGACTCGAGAATGCACATCTAGTTGAAATCATTATCAAAGATGGAAGAATTGCTTTGATTTTTGTTTTATCAACTTATTGGATTAGATGCGTCAAGCTTCATTATCTAAATGTCCAATTAGGATAACCACAACCCCTGGTTGCTTTTTTAGAAAATCGTAAAATAAGTTTTCTCTCAAGAAATAACTCATCTAATTGATCAAAATATTATTTCTACAATTTCAAGTAATCGTTTAACTCCTTGTTATAGCCGAATTTATTAGGTTTACTCAATCTGAAGAACCCAAATTTATAAATAGGAATTTGAGTGGCGATCTGACTAGTTGAATTCATATAAGGATAAATAAGGCGAATCAGAAGAAATCACTATATCAGTACCTTGAGTGCATTAGGCAGATCAGGACTACATCAAACAGAAGGATCCCATATTTCTAAATCTATGAAGTATTGCCGATAGAATCCTCTATCTCGTGTTAGCAGTTGATCAGCATTGGTCAAAGCATGCGATTCTATTAAAAAATCTGGAACCATGCGACTACGACTTCCCTCAAAGCGCTTGTAGCGAGCAAATAAAGTTCCAGCAAGCATAGCTGAGAATTCATCAACAAAGCTAAAGGTAATTCCCAACTTATCAAAAGCATCTTTTGTCAGATTAGAGTTGTCAAATGCACCACAAATCTCTGCCCAGACTACACTACAAGCTATTATATTTCCCTCTTTTATCCCTTTACGTATTGCCTCAGATGACTGTGCCCCATATCTCTTATCTGCTGCAAAAATATCTATAAGAACCGAACTGTTGACTGCTGTAATCATTGATTCTACTTCTGATCACGTATTTGTTCTAAAAATTTATCCGTAGATGTATCAATTGAAATAATGCCATATACCTCTACAACGGGATCTTTGGTGCTAACTTTGCTTACAATTAGTTGCCCATTTTCTTCTTCAAAGTTTAAAACGGTGCCCTTAGTAAGTCCAAGTCGTTTTCGTAAACTTTTGGGTATAGTAACTTGACCTTTTTCAGAAACTATACTTTTCATACCTCTATTGTAATAATCCCTACACTTTTTATAAAGTGAGCGATCCTGGGTTTGATATACACCTCTAATTGAGGGAAGAATGGCATCATTGTACCCTTTTGGTATCAAATGAGATTATCGCTCCAATTGACCCTAATTTCTCAATTTATCGGATTCATCAACCACGAACAAGAAAACCATAGAAGTAATCAAAGAAATATCGATAGCTTCCTCAGCTAGTCTGCTTGATTAGTAATGGGTATTACTTCTAAAAACTTTTCAAGTCCTACTAAA
>JAJYPT010000165.1 GCA_021795135.1 Actinomycetes bacterium | reverse complement strand
ATTAAATTAAATGGGGGGAGTCGTGAGTGAATCTTTCCAGACTCATGAATATCTAAATATTAGTGACCGTCTAGATAAAAATCACGCTACCAAGCTTTACTGGTCGTTATCGCTAATGGCTACTATAGGTGGCTTCTTATTTGGTTATGATACTGCTAACATCGGATCTGTTCTGGGTTTTGTCCCCTATCACCTTAGTAGTTTTGCCCTTGGATATTTAGTAGCTGGAACATCGCTAGGAGCTGCTATTGGAGCCATAGCATCAGGACCTGTAACTGATAAGTTTGGACGCAAGTCTCTCCTAATTATAGATGCAGCTATTTATGCCATTGGGGCTTTGGTATCGGCTTTTACTATCAATTCAACCATGCTTTTATTTTCACGAACCCTAATTGGTTTAGCTATTGGAGCCGATTCTGCCATAGCAACTGCCTATATATCAGAATACGCCCCCAAAGACCGTCGCGGTAGGTTGGCTATATTGCAACAGTGGATGATTACCATTGGAATCTTGTTAGCTTATTTAGTGGCTATAATAATTTACAAATTAGTTCCACATCTGGCTTCATCTTTTGACTGGCGCCTCATCTTAGGACTTGGAGCCATACCTGCAATAATTGGCCTTGCTCTTAGGTTTCGAATGCCCGAATCTCCTAGATGGCTACTCAATAAAGGCCACTATGAAAAACTTAGAAGAACTCTTAGCATACTTGGAATACAAGTAGATCTACAAGATATAAAACGAGCAGCCGCTGTGGCTAAATCTGATCCCAAACCTGTTAAAGCAAAGATGTCTCCAGGTGTAAAAAAAGCTCTCTTTATTGCGAGCATTTTCATGATTTTTCAACAAATTACTGGAATAAATATACCTTTTTATTATGGTCCCAAAATATTAGGTCCATTTTTTACCCATCCTCATATGACGGCTGTAAATTCTGCTGTTGGGGGGATAGAGGCAACAGTAGTATTAGCAGTTGTAAATGTTGCAGCTACCTATATTGGATTTCACTTTATTGACAAAGCCGGACGCAAATCTTTATCTCGAACTGGTTTTGCGGGAATGGCTGTGTTTATGCTACTAAGTGCTGCTTCTATTAGTTTTCTAACTGGTTCTACAAAAGCTATATTGTTAGTCCTTAGTCTTTCTGGGTTTATTATTTTCTTTGCTTTTGGAGTAGGTGGAACCGGCTGGATCATCCAAGGAGAATATTTTCCAACTCAAGTCCGAGGCAGAATGGCTGCAACTGTTGCTTTTGTAGATTGGATCGCTAATTTTGTAATCATAGAACTATTCCCAGTTATGAAAAATAATTTAGGTCTGATGGGAACAATGATTGTCTTTGCAATACTTTCAATCTTGGCTGTTGTATTTATATCAACCAAGATGCCAGAAACTAAAGGACTTTCAGTAGAAGAAATAAGTGTACTTTTCCAAAACCAAGCCGTTGGAAAACAATAAATATTATTAGGCTCCTTTTGCCACAGGTAATCCATGTCTGAGCCATTCGGGGAATCCATCTTCTAACATAGCTCCCTGGTATCCTCTAGAGGTCAAGATACGGACTGCTTGAGGAGAAAAAGCACAATATGGACCCCTACAATAAGCAACTACTTTAACATCTCTTGGGATTTCAGCTATTCGTTGATCAAATTCTGTTATAGGAATTGACCTAGAACCTGGAAGATGACCTGCTTCGTACTCTTCATAGGGACGAACATCTATTATCATTATTTTAGGATCGTTGAGATGTTCTAACAGAGTGTTTTTATCAATAGTGTCAATCTTTGATATATCGCCAATATAATTTGTAGTAATTTGATCAAACTCAGCTAGATATTTAACAGATAGATTCCTAAGCACAAACAACAAATCAACTACATCTGGACCAGCTAAAGAATAAAAAACACTAGTGCCTGATTTTACAGTTGAAACCAACCGGGCTTGTTTTAGAACTTTGAGATGAGCAGAAGTATTAGCAAAGCCCATTCCTGTTGCTGTTGTAAGGTTTTCTACAGTTTTGGGTCCTTGTGCCAACAACTCGATAAGTTCTATTCGACCAGGACTTGAAGCAGATTTAGCCATAAAGGCCAAGGTTTCATATATTCGGCTTTTTGCAGGATCTAAAGTCATCTCTCCATTATTCTGATATTCTTTTGAATAGTAGAATAACTACTCTTCAAAACTCTTATTTTTCTAATTCTACAAGACAAAGGAAAATAAAAAACTTTTCTCTACATTATCTACTTCTGGAGCAAATGTGTCTAATCAAAATTTTGAATACAAATTGGGGATTGGTGAAAACAAATTCCAATTTTGGTTACTGGCTTTTTTAACTTTTTTACTAGGAGTTACAATTGCAACCGAAAGAGTAGCCCTTCCACCTCTTGCTAAAGCAAGTTTTGGAATTACCTCTTTGGTATACACTGTTTCTTTCATCTCAGCATTTGGAATCATAAAATCTTTAGGGAATTTATTTGCTGGAAAATTATCAGACAGATTGGGAAGAAAAAAAATACTACTAGCAGGTTGGGTAGCAGGAATAGCTTTTCCTTTATTGGTTATCTTTGCCAATAATTGGATCTGGATTATTATCGCAAATCTTTTTTTAGGTTTCAATCAAGCTCTTAGTTGGACTATGACAGTTACATCTAAAATTGACCTTGTTGGACCTAAAAAAAGAGGCATTGCAGTTGGAATCAATGAAGCCTCTGGCTATGTAGGAGTCTCAGTTGGGGGATATATTACTGGTCTTTTAGCTACCAATTATGGACTGCGTCCTAGTCCCTATATATTTGCCCTTGTTATTGTAATTATTGGTTTGATACTTAGTCTTTTATTAGTAAAAGAAACTTTGCCGTGGGCAAAAAACGAAGCCAAACAACATAAATTACATAATAATGAAGAACAAAATAATTCTCCAAGTTTGGCAAAAATATTTGCTTATGTTACCTGGAAAGAACCCGCACTATTTGCTGCTAGTCAAGCTGGTTTTATCAATAAATGGGCCGATAGTTTAGTTATTGGTTTTTTTCCTTTATTTTTCCTAACTCATCACCAAAACTTGGCAACTGTTGGTCTAATAGATGGAATTTATGCAGCTATTTGGGGTGTAGGTCAAATCCCATCTGGAATGTTAACTGATAAAGTGGGTCGCAAATGGCCAATAGCTATGGGTCAATTAATCATAGCTATATCAATAGTTATTATAGTAACTGTGGATAGTTTAGGAATGTGGATAGCTGCAGCAGCAACAATGGGACTTGGAACCGCTTTGGTCTATCCTAATTTGATCTCAGTTGTAGGAGATGTATCTCATCCAAATTGGAGAGGATCCTCTTTAGGGGTTTATCGCCTCTGGAGAGATGCTGGATATGCAATTGGACCCATAATACTTGGAATAATAGCAACTTTTATAGGTTTATCAAGTGCTTTTTGGACAGTTGCTGGCATAAGTGCTCTGTCTGGAATCATTATTATTTCAGTGATGCCAGAAACTGAAATTCATCATAAAAAAACTAACTTTTTATGGCAAAAACAACCCGATTTATTCAAAAACTAAATTACTAAATTTTAGTAACAACCTTGGATTCTTTGAGCAATTGAACAGCGCCTATGATTGTTACGACTGCTGCAATAAGAGGAAGGGGTCCCAGATCAAATCTAAATCTGTTATTTTCTCCTATTTCTAATAAACTTGTCACCACCATCACATAGTTCATAGTGATCCATAAAAATACTGCAGAACTTAGCCAAATAATATCTTTACGCCTAAACCAAGTCACTATGGGCAAACCAATTAGAGTTAAACCAAATTCCAAAATAGCTTTATAGCTCAATTGATTCCTAGGAAGAGGAATTGGTATCTGAGGGTTGTGTATGTGAGGTTGCCATAGAATAGCTTTGTCATAAAAATGAGCATAATTGACAATACGATTATAATTTCCTACAAAAAAACGATATTGATCTGGAGGAACAAAAAACAGTTTCAAAGCATTGAAAATGTCTTTGGCATAAGTTAGTGGCTTCATCTCAATATAATGCAGGTCAATTTTTAAATACTTAGACGAAAGAGTGATATATAAAGGGTTATTATAATTTGCCTCTCCATCACTTTTATACAATTGATTCAAAACTCCAATATTATAGTGATGAGGTTTTACAAAATGAGGTATATAAGCCGAAGGTGGCAGAAATGGTCCTAGTTTAGCCAAAGGACTAAGTTTATGATCTTTGACCAAAGAATCAATTTGACCTTGAGGGGCTTGGGAAAGAGTGATCCGGCCCAAATTCA
>JAJYPT010000164.1 GCA_021795135.1 Actinomycetes bacterium | reverse complement strand
TTAGGTGTTATACCAGGAGAAGCCCCTGGAAAATGCAATCCGGTTGGTTGACCAAAACCAAATAATTTTTGATAATGTAGTAAAGTTTTTTTGCCTACTTTTTTTGCTATCTCAATAGTTCCTATATTAGAAGAACGAGCAAATATGCTAGGAGGTTTCAATATCTCAGTGGGGTGAACTTCTGCATCGTGAAATCTGACTCCTCCTATCATCATACTATTTGGAATAACAAAATTTTCGTTTGGAGTTATAAGATGCTTAGTAATAGCAGCAGAAAAAGTAGCCAGTTTCATAACAGATCCCGGCTCATAAACTCTAGTTACACTCCAATTAGCTGGAGCTGGAACTGGAGGTGAAGTTGGGGTTTTGGGTGCTGCAACATTTGCCATTGCTAAAATCCCTCCAGTTGCAGAATTGAGTACGACAGCTACACCACCACTAGCTTTATATCTAGCAACTTGTTGGGAAAGAATTTTTTCAGTTTCATATTGGACAGAACGATCTATTGTCAAAACTAAACTATGTCCTGGAACCCCTTTTTTAATCAAATGAACAGTACCAGGAATAGCACCACTGTTAAAAGGGGTAACTTGTTCTGAATAAACTCCTGGGGTTCCTGATAACAATTTATTATATTGATACTCTAATCCGCTCAAGCCATTATTAGATATACCAACAGAACCCAAAACTGGAGAAGCCATCAAATTTTGAGGAGAAAAGGTTTTAGGCTGAGACAAAAAGTAGATTCCAGGAAGATGTAGGGCTTTAACTTTTTGAGCAGCACTATTGGGAATTGTTCTAGCTAGGTATGCAAAAACAAGTTTTTTTTGAGATAGCACACCTTGGATAGCACTTTTACTAAATCCCAAATAAGGAGCCAACGCAGATGCCTCAGAAGCAGGGTTTGTGACTAATTTAGGATCAGCATAAACAGTAGTTTGAGGAATGGACATCTGTAAAACATGACCATTGCGATCTAAAACACTAGCCCTAGAAGGAGCTACGATTTTAGTACTAACACTTTCGCTCCTTCCATAAGCTGCATAGCGAGAACTAGCAATTGTTTGTACATAACTCAATCGCAATATTAATGCAGCAAATAAAAAGGCTACAACCCCCAATAAACCAAAGATACGCTTTGTAAAAGGATCTCTCTTATAAGACAAATTTTTATGATTTGTCTTATTTTTTGATATAAATCCTAAATTTTTATTACCAATTTTCATGTTTTAGGCTGGTTAGGGCTTTCTGACAGATTTACCATAATGTTTTGGAGCAACAGCAGAGAGATATGTAACACTGTTTGGTTCTATCATACCAAAACGGTTTTCAGCTAGAGGGATTATACGAGTAGGTGATTCTAAATTTGCAACCTGTAATTGTAAATTGTCTACTTTAGCTTGGGTCGCATTTGCTTGCTTTTGAAGTTTGTAAAGATTGAATTGATTTTCTACTATAACAACATGAAGAGCCACAACAGCAAATAAAACTAGGCCTAAAAATACCGAGCTCAAAATTATTATTAGCCTAGTTCGTTGGCGTTGTTTATTTAAAGATCCTGAAGGTAATACTACTTTTAGTTCTGATTCATAATTATTATTTGGGGCAATTACTGGAGAAACTCTTTGAGGTAAAGTCATTTACATACTCCCTAGGTGTGATGATTTATTAAAGTCAAGAGCTTCTAGAGATCTAAGACGAGCACTAGAAGAACGAGAATTGAAAGAAATTTCATTACTAGTTGCTTTGCGCGAACCAGTAGTTAAAACTTTGGCCTTGGGTATAGCACCGCATACACAAGGAAGATAATATGGACACCGGCAACCTCCGCTGCCTGCATCTTGAAAAACTTGTTTTACTAATTGATCTTCACCTGAATGATAAGAGATCACTACTAAACGTCCTTGTGGAGACAGCAAATCAATAGCTTGTTCTAGACCACTGCGCAATACTTCTATTTCCTGGTTGACTGCAATACGTATTGCTTGAAAAACCCTTTTTGCTGGATGACCTTTTCTCCTATTTGCTCTAGGAACAGCACTATCTACTATCTGAGCTAATTCAGTAGTAGTTTTGATAGGTCGATTTTTTATAATTGCACTAGTAATACGCTTAGCGAACTGAGGCTCTCCATTTGATTTGAATAAGTTTATAAGTTCTTCTTGGGAAGATTGATTAATGACCAATGAAGCCGTGCGAGGAGAAGTTGTATCCATTCTCATATCCAAAGGACCCTCTAGCGAATAAGAAAAACCCCTATGAGCAAAATCTATCTGAGGCGAGCTAAGTCCTAAATCCATCAAAATACCTAAAACATTATTTTCAGCCCCAACGCTTCTAGCTATCTTGCTAATTTCATCAAAACGAGCTTTTTTGATAACTACACGCGAAGAAAAAAACTGAAGGAGTTCAGTAGCAGCTTCTATTGCAATTTGATCTTGATCTATACCTAAAAGTGACAAACCTGAATGGTTTTCTAAGATAGCTTTTGCATGTCCTGCCCCACCAAGAGTTGCATCTATAAACCAACCCTGTTTTTGTGCAATAGGAGAGAAAAAGTCTAGTACTTCTTTTAACATAACTGGAGTATGAGTAAAGTTTTGGTTCATCCGTAGCCCCTCGACCCAACTACAAAGACGGAAGCGGGCGGAGTAGGGATTGTCTTCCATCATTTTCGTCGAGAGGCTACGCATGCACCAAAAGCTTGATCTCCAAAAAGTATTTAAGCTATTCCTCCCTCTATAAAAAGGCGTTCTGCAGGAGCAGCTAAATTTTCCCAAATTGTGGGATTCCAAATTTCTACTCGATCGAAGGCTCCGTGGATCAAAGCGTCTCCTTCTAACTTCGCATATTTTCGAAGACGAGCAGGAATGGCTATCCTTCCTTGTCTGTCCAACTCCAGTTCGTAAGCATCTGCTGCAAAAAGTCTTGCTAGCATACGCTCTTGAGGACTTTTGTTTTCCTGTTCTTTCATAAGTAAGCTTTTCTTGTTGAATTCTTCTGGTGTCCATAGAGCAAGACATCCTTCGAGGTAAGCTGTTATGAAACCTTTTTCTGGAAAGTGAGACCTTAGTTTGACAGGTAAAATCACCCGACCCTTGACATCTAAAGAATGCTCGAATCTGCCGAACATATACGTCACGATTTTGTCCCGTCACTCCTATTTCACTCCCACATAGGAGAACCAGTCCCCCCTTTTTCACCACTTTCCCCCACTCTAAGCCACTATTTACTTCCCGTCAATCCATCTTTATATAAAATTTGTTAAAAGTGGTGGATGGTAGAAAGAAAAGTTTCTTCAATTAATGTAGGAGTTGCTAGTCCATCTAGCTCTAAAGAGGTCTTAGAAATTTCAGATGTTACTTTTTCAGCCTCTGTAGCAAAAAATAATTTAGATAGTTCTAACAAATGGAGATGAATTGGAATGCCAATTTGGAACAGAACCCCTTCTCGGGTCCTGCGCTGAGAGATACCTACAACCTTCTTGTTAGCTACAAATACCTCTCCCGGAGATTTTGAGCTAAAACAAATAGCAGAAGACCATGGAGTAGTTACAAAACTTCCCCTATACATTTGAACTTCTTGTAGACCAATTTTTTCTAACACCTCAACCAAGACAGTTCCAAGCCAGAAAAAGGAGGAGGAAATTTCCCTACAGATCAATACATCTCCAAAGGGTAAAAACACATCAATCCAAACATAATGATCTGGACAAATCCATACTGCCCCACCCCCACTACGTCTTGAAACGACATCAATATTAGCTTCATTGACCCATTTAGGTAGCTGGAACAGTTTTTGAGCGCTGCCTAGCACTACAGATGACTTTTGCACTTTACAAATCCGGACAAGACGAAACGGAGGAAGTTGTAAACCTTTTTGAATAAAGTCATTGGCATTTCCAAGCAAGTACTCAACCACCCACTTGTTATGAGACTGACTCACTAGAAAAGGACTAGCATATGAAATAGGTTGAGTTTTGAGAGGAAACCTTTTAAGGCTTTATTGAACACTTTCATCCAATTCCAATAATATAAAAAGTTCTACTAAATTTTATCCAGACACCTAAGACTACGGTATCTGGTTTTTCTATAAAAAAATTTGGAAAAAGTTTTATAAGTTCTTATTGCACAATACGTTGTGGTGAGAAATATTTTCTTTAGGTCTAAAGCCTCGAGGCGGATTCTACAACCCAAAACTAAAGCCATAGGTTTTTTATCTCGATCACATTTTGCTAATTAGAAACTGTATGTCTTTACCAAAATGAACTCGGGGTGGACAGCCCATGACTTTAGTTCTGGGTTGTAGAAACCCGCT
>JAJYPT010000163.1 GCA_021795135.1 Actinomycetes bacterium | reverse complement strand
GTCAGAGATGAAACGCGCATCGGATCCAGAGCTTGTTCCTGACGAGGTTGCCAAAGAGAGCTGCTCTATGCTTTCTATATGTAGTGCTACTGAATCTCCAACTTGAGCTCCTTGGACTCTAACAGGAAGACTAACTTCATGTCCGCTGCGAAGAGAAGGAGTAATCATTGCTCCCCAACATCCAGGAACTGTTATAAATTCGATCCTACCACCATCTGAAACTGGACCTAGCATCTCATTGCTTGGCCCAACGATATCTGTATAGCGATCCACTACTACATAAGAAGAAACTGGGGTTTGTATTGTCATTCATTTGTCCTAGTCGAGATATTTAGTGATTTTATGCTAGATGTTTTTAGAAATCTAGTTTTTATTAATATCTAATTAGCCAAAGGCTATAAATTGTAAATCTCACAGGTCAAATAAGGGATTATTTTTAGCTGATGCTAACTTAGATAATTGGCCTATGAAAAAATATGGCTCATTTAGACAAATTTTGTAAAAACTTTAGCCCCTGTTTTTCTTGTGGGTATAGGTATTGGCAAGACGGTCTAGTTCTTGGGCTTTGCGATGTTTTGAAGCTCCTGGGACTTTAAGTGATAGATAAGCTATTGCTCCTAAAGGTATTGGAAGCCAAAAATTAATTAATCTATAAGAAAGAACTCCCAAAATAGCAATACCTTTGGGGGTTCCAAAGCCTACAAGAAAAGGAACTAGCACTCCTTCTACTACACCTAGACCTCCTGGGGTAATTGGAATTACACTCAAAACATAAGCTAAGCCATATGCCACCATTAGGTTTATAGGTTGTTCATTTTTACCAAAAGCAGCTACAAAAGTCCAAAGAGAAGCAGCATCTAAGACCCAATTTGCTCCAGCCCAGCCTGAAGTGCGTAACATAAGATTTTTATCTCGAGAAAATTCTTTTAGTCTAAATGAGACTTTTTCGATTATATTTTTTAGTTGTATTTGGTCTAAAAAAGATATTTTATTTGTAAGCCAGATAATGGCTCTTTCGGCTAGGTCTTTACGGGTGGTAAATAAAAGTATCAAAACCGCAAAACTAGCAATCAAGATTAATCCCGCCAAAGCTGCTAGCCAATAAAGGGGATTGAATCCATGTTCTGGGATAGAGATCAACAAAGATAGCCATAATAATAAGTTCAACACCAAAGCTGAGCCCATACCTTGGGTTGCTACTGCAAATCCTGCATCTGAACCGTTGACTCCGTTGTCAACTAAGAGTTTGTATCCCAAGCTAGTTCCAGCTGCAGATCCTCCTGGAACTATATGGCTTAGAGCAAGGGTTGATAATTGAATGCGAGAAATGGTGAAAAGATTTAATTTAGGCTCAGTAAGGACTGCTTTTTCTAATCGAGCATATGCAAAAAGGGAAAAGCCCTCTAGAATGATTCCTAAAATAAGGTAATTTAATTTTACTTTTTTCAACAAATATAGGTTCTGACTAAAACCAGTTAACTCGGGTATAACTAAATATTCAATCAACAAAATCAAAAGGAATAGTAAAATACCCTTACGTAAAGTCTTAGAAATTTTAGGTCGTTTGAGCATATTTAGGTAAGGCTTTGTAATTTTTGTTTTTTGTTATCTTGCATTAACTCATTATCTTTGAAAAAAGTGAATACTTTGGGACTATAAATAATAAATTCAATTGAAATCGAAGGTCAAAGTTGGTAGATAGAAAAAATAACTCAATTCCTCTAAAGACGATATTTGCCGTAGATGGAATAGTTGTGTCAACACTAGTCCTTCTTTTTGTCGCCTGGCAACTACGACACCTTTTAGAGTTGCTTTTAGTATCTGGATTTTTGGCTATGATACTAGCTCCAGGCGTTGATATTTTTATGAAAACAGGGATAAAAAGACTCACCGCTTCATTGCTAGTTTCTCTTATGGTTTTTTTATTATTTATTGGCTTATTTTTCCTCTTTGCAAGTCCTTTATATGATGCAGGAATAAAACTTACTACTCAATTACCTCATTTGATAAATCAACTCAAAAGTCCTAAAGGTCCTTTAAGTAAAATAGCTTTTCACGGGGCATTGAGCGGAAGTTTGCAAACTACTATAACCAAAGCTGTTCCCAGCATTGCCTCAGCTGTAGAAGGGGCAAGTTCTACAATTTTTTCTGTAATTGGAGTTGTACTATCGGGATTAGTAGGCATTATAACCATTGCTATAGTTACTTTTCTAATGCTATTGCAAGGCCCTGCTTTGTTAGAAGCAGTTGCTTCTTTGGTGCCCCAATCTAGCCTTGAGCGAGTTAGGGCTATAGCCAAAGATGCTTCTATTTCTGTGTTTGGTTTTGTGGTTGGAAACTTAGCTACCTCTATTGTTGCAGCTAGTGTTATTTATACGACTTTGAGACTATTAGGAGTTCCTTTTGCGTTACTTTTGTCTATTTGGGTTGCTTTGGTAGATTTAATTCCCTTAGTGGGTGGATTGTTGGCAGGTATCCCAATTGTTGGAGTAGCTCTTGCGCACTCAATCACTGCAGCTGTTGTGGTCTTTGTTGTCTTTATTGTCTATCAAGAAATTGAAAACCATCTTCTTAGCCCAATAATTATGCGTAAAACAGTCAATTTGAGTCCTTTATTGGTAATTGTTTCTGTAATTGGGGGTTCTGAATTAGATGGAGTGGTAGGAGCTTTACTTGCTATTCCAGTTGCAGGCGTATTACAAGTGGTAGTAATGGATATAATCAAAACAAAAAAACAACAAGAAACTCTTGTGAACTCAAAAGATGTTGAACCAAATAAATCTTTTATTGATGACAATAGTGGTTCTGTCCAAATAAAAAATTTGGGCGAGTAATAATTATTTTTTTAGTTATATTAGCTAGAAGATAAGTAAACTACTTGAAGTTATAATACACTTTTAAAGTGCAAACTCTAGTTATTCTTCCTACTTATAAAGAAGCAGAAAATATTACTGCTATCTTGAGAGCAATACGTTCTAGTGTAATAGACATACATGTTTTAGTAGTCGATGATGCAAGTCCTGATGGAACAGCTGAATTAGCAGAAAAGCTCAGTTTAGAATTAGGTGGAATTTACTTACTAAAACGTCGCGCTAAATCTGGATTGGGAAGTGCATATAGAGAGGGGTTTGCCTGGGGCTTAGAACAAGGCTATGAAGCTTTGATTGAAATGGATGCAGATTTTTCCCACGATCCTGGGGCTTTGGGAAGCTTAATAAATGCCGTTGAACAAGGTGCTGATTTAGTAATTGGTTCGCGCTATGTTCAAGGAGGATCAATTCCAAATTGGACTTTGCATCGGCGTTTGTTGTCTCAATGGGGCAATATATATGCCGCTTATTGTCTTGGTTTGCCAATTAGAGATCTTACTTCTGGCTTTAGGGTATTTAGGGCCTCTTTATTGCAAAATTTAGACCTAGACAAAATACAAGCAGAAGGATATGGATTCCAAATTGAAATGGCCTATAAATCCCAACAAATAGGAGCCAAGATAGTAGAGGTTCCTATTAGCTTTACAGATAGGGTAAAAGGTGAATCCAAAATGTCGATGAAAACTGTGATAGAGGCTTTATTTTTAGTAGGTATATGGGGAATCCTAAGAGTAACTGGGATTGAACGATTGTTATATGGTAATAAAGCAAAAAAATTAAAGTCATATTTTTAAATATAAAAATTTATCTTTTGGATCATGAAAAATATCGAGTTTCCCATTGTTTTGATTCATGGTCAGCCTGGTAGTTCCCATGACTGGGATAAAGTCATATCTTTATTGAAGCCTTTGGGTACACCTAGGATTTTTGCTCCCGATAGGCCAGGATACACCCTAGACAAACCCCAAGCTATGAGTGTGGGGGCAAATGCTAGATGGTTGTATACAAATCTGGAAAACAAAGGTATTGAAAAACCTATTTTAGTAGCTCACAGTTTTGGGGGAGCAATTGCGTTGTCTTTTGCTTTGCAGTTTCCATCAAAACTTTCAGCAATTGTGTTGATCTCTTCAAGTGGGACTCGTTCAGGTCTTTCTTATTTTGACCATATTTTGGCTTTTCCTGGAATGGGAGAGTTTGTAGCAGCAACTTCTATATTATTTGCCCAAAAGCTAATTCCTTTGCTTGAGTCTTCACCTAGTCCTTCTTCATTGCCTATAGTTGGACAATTTTTAAAAAATATACCTTCTCAACTAGTGCAGGATTTACCCAAGAGCTGGCTAGGTCTAAAGCTGAGATCTTCTCCGGTTTGGAAAAGCTTTGCCTATGAACAACGTTGTTTAGTAAAAGAAACTCCTCAATTGGAAAATTCATTACCCACAATAGATATTCCAATAAGTGTTAAGATCGGAA
>JAJYPT010000162.1 GCA_021795135.1 Actinomycetes bacterium | reverse complement strand
AAAGTTCAACAGATCCTAACTCCAACAACCTAGAACAAAGTTCAACAGATCCTAACTCCAACAACCTAGAACAAAGTTCAACAGATCCTAACTCCAACAACCTAGAACAAAGTTCAACAGATCCTAACTCCAACAACCTAGAACAAAGTTCAACAGATCCTAATAATTGTGGCAGTGGTGCGGATGGACAACAAAGGATTTGGGATTTATCTACTTCATCAGTCCGAGGATTATCAAAACATGAAGCATCAATGATAAGAACTCAAGTAGCTATAGAAATTTTAAACTCAGATACAAGAGGAGATATACCAGCTGGACTAAGAAGATGGGCTGAAGCCATGCTAGAGTCTAAAGTTAATTGGAAATCTATACTGGCTTCCACAATAAGACAGAGTCTTTATAGCACCTGGGGTAACTCAGATTTTTCTTATTCCCGACCTTCTAGAAGGTCTCGTAATAATGTAATACTGCCCTCTATGAGAAAAACTATTCCTAACATCGTAATTATTTGTGATACCTCAGCAAGTGTATCGGAGAAGCTTCTCATGCAATCCCTCGGAGAGGTAGAAGCAATATTAAGATCTAGCGGTGTATCAAACCAAAATATCAGAATCATAACTTGTGATAGTGCAGTGCATACAATTAAAAAAATATCTTCTTCTCACTATATTGAACTTTTTGGTGGTGGAGGTACAGACATGAGACTAGGCATAGAAACTAGTCTCACTCTGCACCCAAAGCCTACTCTTCTCATTGTACTTACTGATGGAGACACTCCTTGGCCTGAACAAAAGCCAGCAAAAATAGAAGTGGTTATTGGGTTACTAGGCTCAAACGATAACCCAATACCCAGTTGGGCAAAACAAGTAAGAATAGAAGAAGTCGCTTAAATTACATGCCTAAAAAACAAGAGTTTTCACAAGATGAACTACAAAAATTAAAAGATAACACTTACTGGTTTGAACAAGTTTCACCAACTGAATGTGAAGTTCAATGCTGTGGCAAGACTCACAAGATATCTTGGTATAAGGGCAAACTTATTTTACAAAATCATTTTAATTATGAAAATGAAAAAATCTTATCTGCTTTGGCCGGTCAAGAATATTTCTGTCTTAGAGTCTTAGAAGCTTGGAAGGAATCTATTGACCTCATCGATACTCCTGTAATTTTAGGTCAATATATGCGAATGCCTTCTCTTATAGGTAAATTTCCCACAACAGCAATAGTGGCTACTAAAGTACATCCCGTTACTTTTGCTTTTACTGGACCAGAAGGGCCAGTTTCAAAACCAGGTTTTTTAGATAAAGTATCACCACAACGTCGTAACAAAATAGAATCTGTAATTCAACAAGCTAATCATGCTCGTACTTTGGGGCATCTCTCTAAAGATTTACTTATTCGTTTGGCTTTATCAAATGTGACAAGAGTTGAAAGGAGATGGCAACGGGATCAAGCTTCGGCTGAAGATATCAAAGCTACAAGCGAACCAGTTAGAGTTCAAGCAGAAGCAGCCCTTAAAGAATTTATAAAATTAGGAAGAAATTTATCTCCTCAATGTTCAATAAATATAAGTTGTACAGTAATTTCTCCTAATGATTCATTATGGGTATCAGGAAGAATAGCTCTTGATTCAGCTAAAATAGAAGTAGGGCTACCTCTTTCTTGGTTAACTAGAGTTTGGGCTTGGAAACTGTCGCTAGTAGGAAATTATTTTGTTGTAGATATTTTAAAAACCTTAGACGACCAAATACTACAAGTCCTGACCCTTGAACTAGAGCCTTTTGGACCTCGTGTAGATCGGCCACGATTTAAAATTATTTTGATTAAAAGAAACGAAAACCTTCAATGGGAATCAATAAGCTCCAACTAGCTATAACAAATTTAATTAAATTTGTTATAGCTAGTTACCACCGCTCCAATCTTGACAAAAATTATTAAGAAATTTCAGAAGAAGCTCTATTGTGAACCTCCATAAACTTTTGCCCCATCTCCTCACGCTGTTCTACATCTAGATGTTCACGTAACAAGGGTAAAACTTGCTTTTCTTCTTCCATGGAGTGCTCTGTAACCGCCCTAATAATTTCTTCTACCGTAGAAGAAAAATTAGGATCATCAGCTTTCATTTTCTGAAGTTCTTTTAACTTTGTCTCTGCTTGTTTTTCTTCTTCGATACGAGAATCGGCTATCTCTTGTCCTGTCGGAAAAGATTTTAGCTTGGGATATACAACTTCTTCTTCGGCTGTTTCATGCACTAAAAGATCATGTATAATTTTTTTCACTATCTTTTCTTGTTCGGAGGCATTTTTAGATAGTAAATATTTATCAAAAAGCTCTTTGACTTCGTTGTGTTCTGAAACTATAAGACGTACTATATCCCCGCCTTGCTCAGTTTTGTTAGATGCTTCTGAAGTACTCATTTTTCTCCTATATCTGACCCTCTTATTTGAAGTATTTACCCTAATAGACAATAATGAAACTAAAATATAAATTTATAGATATAGAAGTATTTCATTAAGTTTTATTCTAAATAAATAATTATTAATAAAACTAATACCTTATTAATCTCCTAAATAACAATTTAGTTTTTCCTAAATAAGGAGTAAAAAATATAACTATTTTAAATTTTTTTTATGATTATAAATAATTAAAGTAAATTTTTTACAACTCTTTCTCAAACTAAAGCTGACTTTAGGGGTAAAAAATATTGTAGTATTCTAAACTAGTTGGAAGGAGAGGTGCGAGAGTGGCCGAATCGGACTCACTGCTAATGAGTTGACTTGGGAAACCGGGTCCGAGGGTTCAAATCCCTCCCTCTCCGCTGTATAATAGACAAAATGGGCTTTATGCCATTTAAAATTTACTTGCGCTCGTAGCTCAACGGATTAGAGCATCTGACTACGGATCAGAAGGTTGGGGGTTCGAATCCCTTCGAGCGCACTAACTTGTAGTTATTTTATATTTTTATTTGAAATAAAGACATAATTTAAGTCTGAGCTATCTTTAGGTCCTTGCTTGAAAAATACTTATAGTATTGATAAGTATCTAAAGTGCTTTTCAATTATTATTTCTGGGTTTCTACTATGTACCCATCTCTTAAATCTGTTCCCCCCTCTAAGTACTACTAAAAAATAGCGTTTAGCAAGATATGTTCTAGTTAATATTCAACCTTTTTTAAATATAGAGATGAACAAAAATAATACTTTGAAATAAATATTTAAATTTAAATGCCCCTATTATTAAAGTTTCTACTTAGGAAAGCTATTTTTAGATAGTTAATTACCCTCTTCTAAAGAAAGAATAATTTTACCAATATTTTGATTAGTTTCCATATATTCATGTGAAAGAGAAACTTTAGAAAACGGAAAGACTTTATCGATAATTGGTTTTAGAGTTCCTGAGTAAAACTTGGGCATTATACGATCTTCAAATAACTTAATTAACTGCATTTTCTCAAATATAGGTCTAGAACGTAAAGCAGTACCTCGCAAAGTTAACCTTTTTGCTAACAATTGGCCTAAATTGATATTGGCTTCAGACCCACTAAGAGTCCCTATTATGACCAAAAACCCTCCTGTTTGTAAGCTTTTTATATTATCTGTTAAATAATTTTTACCTACAAAATCTAAAACGGCTTTCACACCTTTTTCATTAGTCCATTTAAGTGCTATGTCACTAAAAGAGCTTTCTTTATAATTAACAACAACATCTGCACCTAAACTAGAAACAAAGTTAGCCTTTTTACTCGAACCCACAGTAGTAAGTACCGGCATTCCGCCAGCCAGAGCTAACTGAATAGCAGCCGAACCCACTCCTCCTGCCCCAGCATGAATAATAACTGGATCACCAAAACTAAGTTCTGCTTTTTGAACAAGGCTGTCATAGGCTGTAAGGAATACTTCTGGAATTCCAGCAGCTTCTTGATAACTCATATCATTAGGTATTTTCCAAGCCATCAACTCATGACAAGCAACTTTTTCGGCATAACCTCCTCCATTGAGTAACGCCATTACTCGATCTCCTATTTGAAATTTGGTTACCCTAGAACCCACCTGTTCTACTACTCCAGCACATTCCAACCCTGGGATTTGATACTTAGGAGGTTTACCGGAAGGGGGATAAAGCCCTTGTCGTTCTAAAAGATCTGCCCTATTCAAAGCACTAGCGTATACCTTAATTAAAATCTCATGAGAATCAATACTGGGGAATGGAATATCTTGAGGTATTAATACTTCTGGACCTCCAAAATTATCCAAAACTATAGCTTTCATATTTCCTCTTTGCCTAAATAAAATAAGCTGCTGTGAAACTCGGGTAAATAAAAATAGCTTGGAAGATTCCATCCCCCTGGTTTACACCTC
>JAJYPT010000017.1 GCA_021795135.1 Actinomycetes bacterium | reverse complement strand
TTTGAATTGTAAAAGCTGAACCGAACCGACTTATAAGATCTGGCAAAACAGCCCTATCTAGCATTTCTTTCATTTCTTTAGGTACACCTGGTAGACAATAAATAACTTTTGCACTATTGGGAACAGGAAAGATAAGACCAGGAGCAGTTCCTATCATTGGAGCAATTATAGAAGCACCTACTGGAACTAAAGCTTGACGTTTATTATTGTCAGTTATAATTTTGTCAAAAGCATCTAAGCGTTTTTTTATAAGTTCAAAAGTCGATGGATCGAAAACAAGTTCAACTCCCAATGCATCTGCTAAAGCTTGCCTAGTTATGTCATCTTGAGTTGGACCTAATCCTCCTCCAATAATAACTGCATCAGAACGCAAAAGTGACTCTTGTATTATTTGAGATATGCGTTCGGTATTGTCACCTACCACATTTTGTCGATAGCAATCAAAACCAAATGAAGCAAGCCTAGCTCCCACCCAAGGACTATTGGAATCTATACTTTGACCCAGTAGAATTTCAGTTCCTATTGCAATAGTTTCAATAATAGCCATAAGAATTATATTTTTAAAGAATGAAGAATAAGGATAAGCAAAACAACTTCCTTTCGAACTCTTGTTTTAGCTATAAACTAAAGAGTTTCCTATAAGGGCTCATTCAAAACAACCAGAATAAGCAAATAATCAAGATATAGCTATTCGTCTACCATTGTTTAGATATATAAGAAAACTTACTACTCCCAAAATCACCGAAATCCACAAAACGACTACAGAAATAGCCCTAAAGGTCTCACCTATTGGAGATATAGCAATTGCTACAGCTATATCTTGAGTAAAAGTTTTCATCTTTGCTATAGAACCTGCAGGAATAGACACTCCTTGGCGAGACTTATAAGAACGATACAAACTCATAAATAGTTCTCTAGCGCCTGTAATGATGACTGGCAAAAAAGAAAAAACACCTGTTACGGCCAAAGCACCAAAAGCACCCAATACTAAAAACTTATCCGCCAAAGGATCTAAAAAAGCTCCAGAACGAGTTGTGCCCTGCTTTCTTGCAATCCAACCATCTACTCCATCAGTAGAGGTAAGCACAAACCAAATAAATAAAGGGATCCATCCAACTTTTGTAGTTAGTAAAATAACCAAAAAAACTGGAGTAGCTGCTAAACGGAAAAGAGTTAGAGCATTAGCAGGCGTAGCAATCGCAGAAGGTCCATAATTTTGTTGGATGCTACCATTAGTTTGCATTATATGGAAGAACACCTTTTGACTCTAAATCAATCCCCATTATTCCCGTGATCTCAACTCTAGCCGATGTACCTACTTTTAGGCTATTGGGAATTCGAATAATACCATCTATTTCGGGAGATTCTCTCCATGAGCGTCCAATACCTGGCTTATCTACCAAAACCTCTAGTTGTTGACCAATTAGTTTAGATCTATTTTCCACAGTAATAGAATCTTGTAATTGAGATGCCTCGTTTAGCCTTTCGCTTACCAAATAAGGATCAACGCTATCTTCTAATCCATAGGCATAAGTGCCTGGTTCAGCTGAATAAGCAAAAAAACCAGCCCAATCTAATCTAGCTTCAGCCAAAAAAGATAAAAGATCATCATGATCTTGTTCTGTTTCTCCAGGATATCCAATTATAAAAGAAGAACGAAAAACAGCTTCAGGCTCTTGAGATCTTATAGCTTCAATAGAGGTTAAAAACTTCTCTGAATTGCCCCATCTTTTCATCCTTCTCAAAATTTTAGGAGAAACATGTTGAAGAGAAAGATCAAAATAAGGAACATTTGTCTCACATATTGCATCTATAAGACTAGAAGTCAATTGAGAGGGATAAAGATAAAGAACCCGAGTGCGTTCTACTACTTTAGAAACTTGTTTTATAAGCGATACAAGATTAATGTCTTCTTCTATATCTTTGCCATAAGATGCAAGATCTTGCGCAACCAAAACTGCTTCTTTTATATCCAAAGACTGAATCTCTTTTATTATCGAGTCTTTTGTCCTAGAACGCTGGGGACCCCTAAAAGAAGGTATGGCACAAAAACCACATTTACGATCACAACCTTCTGCTACTTTAATATAGGCCCAAGGAAGTTCAGTTTTAGGTCTAGATAGATTTAAAAGATCTAAAGATGGAACAATTTTGTCTTTAGAGTTGATGTGTCTTTTTTTAGTTGAGATAGTAACTGGAACACCAAAACCAACCACCAAATCGGCCTCAGGAAGGCTATCGGCAAGTTCTTTCCCATAACGTTCAGCCATGCATCCTGTGGCAACAAGTTGAGCATTAGGCTTTTTCAATTCACTAAGCTCTAAAATAGTCTCAATTGATTCTTCTCGTGCTGGTTCTATAAATGCACAAGTATTTACTACAACCAAATCGGCATCTTCAACTTTTTCAGCCATATGATAGCCTTGTTGTACCAAAGTGCCACAGAGTTTATCTGAATCTACTTGGTTTTTAGGACAACCTAAAGTCTCCATCCAAAAGCTAAGATTCTCACTTTTTGTTTTAGTATCTTTAGAAGAAATTTTCAAGGATAACTTACTTCCACTATTGTATGAATCCCACCACGTACTAACCAATCAGTTGTTACAGTAAGTTTCTTTGGTCTCAAAGTTTGCACTAAATCATTTAAGATTTTATTAGTTACATCTTCATGAAAAGCGCCCTGGTTCCGATAGCTCCACAGATACAACTTCAAAGATTTCAACTCTACAATATATTTATCAGGATTATAAGAAATTGTGATGGTAGCAAAATCAGGCTGAGCTGTTATTGGACAAACACAGGTAAATTCTGGAGTGTCACAAGTTATTAGATAATCCCTATCTGGATGAGGATTATCTAAAGCAACAAGGTCTTTAGAAGGCTCCGAAGGCATTTTTTATCCTATATTTTATAAAGTTCAAGATTTCCACGGCTTTCCTTCTACAATGAGACCTTTTTTGTCCACTTGCAATATATCTACTTTAGCCTTTAGGCGTTGGTTATTTACAACTTGTTCCATTTTAGCAGCAATATCTTGGGCTTTATCATATTGAGCAACTCCAACTAAGGTAGGGCCAGCTCCTGACCAGAATGAAGTTTTAGAACCTGCTTTTATAAATTGTTCTAATAATATTTTTGACTCAGGAAACAGTCCAGTTCTTTGAGACTGATGAAGACGATCTTGTCCTGCTTCGGCGACTAACTGAGATACCTCAGCCATTCCAGCTATTAGCATTCCCATTCTTCCCAAATTAAAAGAGGCATCTTCATAAGGAATTTGGCTTGGGAGAACCTCTCTAGCTTTTTTAGTAGAAAGACCCATATCTGGGATTACTGCTACCAAAACAATACTGGGATCTATTCTAAGCTCAAAACCAACAGGACTAGATTCAAGCATTGTTGCTGTAACGAATCCCCCCATAAAAGACGCTGCTGCATTTTCAGGATGGCCATCTATAGCTGCTGCTATTGCAAATGGGTCTTTAGCTCCACATGCTGCAGCTGTTGCTAAAGCTAAAGCTGCAGAAGATCCCAGACCCCTAGCTAAAGGTATTGCAGAATTAATTTCAATTCTGACATTGTTATGACCCAATACTAATTGTGCTGTCCTTAGTGCTAGATGAGAATCATCTACAATAACTTCGCTTCCAAAACCTTTGGAGATAATTTGCAAAGGTTCACCAATGGTTGCATTTACCTCTACTCTCAAATCGAGTGCTAATGCCAAAGTATCAAAACCAGGCCCGAGATTAGCAGAAGAAGCAGGAGCACTAGCGTGCATATATAACCGTCCTAAAAGTAAAAGTTACCTAAAACATCTGTCCACTAGAAGAACGCATTTCATCTAGCTCTTCAGGTGTCATGAGAACACTACGAGCTTTTGATCCTTCCGAAGGACCCACAACTCCATGTCTTTCTAATATATCCATCAATCGACCCGCTCTTGCGAAGCCAACTCGTAATTTTCTTTGCAGCATTGAAGTAGAACCTATTTGGTTTCTTACAACCAATTCTAAAGCTTGAGAATATAATTCATCTTCTTCATCATCAGGACCATCTTTGCCTTCAATGCCAGATACTTCTCCTGCTACTCCTTGTATGTAATCTATATGTCCTTGTGCTTTCCAATTAGCAACAACAGATCTTATTTCTTCTTCTTGAACCCAAGGAGCTTGAAGTCGCCTCGGTATATTAGAAGAAGCTGTAAGTAATAAAAGGTCTCCTTTGCCAACCAAACGCTCAGCTCCAGGTTGGTCTAAAATGACCCTACTATCGGCTAAAGATGAAACAGAAAAAGCTAGTCTAGAAGGTACGTTTGCTTTTATCACCCCTGTTATGACATCTACAGAAGGCCTCTGGGTAGCTATGACTAAATGAATGCCAACAGCTCTAGCCATTTGAGCCAAACGACAAATTGATTCTTCTACATTTCGAGCGGCCACCATCATAAGATCATTTAATTCATCAACTATGACCAATATAAAGGGTAATTTTGTAGGTGGTTTTTCTTGAGAATCTTGTTCTAGTTTGACATTTAGTGGAAATAAAGTACCTTCATCAAAAGCTGCATTATATCCAGTAATATCTCTGTGTCCAGCTTCGGCTAAAAGATCATATCGCCTTTCCATTTCAGCCACTGCCCAAGATAGAGCATTAGCAGCTTTTTTAGGGTTTACAACAACTTGAGTCAACAAATGAGGAAGTCCGTTATATTGACCTAGCTCTACCCTTTTAGGATCAATTAGTATAAGTCGAACTTGTTCAGGAGTTGCTCTCATCAAAATGGAGGTAATAATAGAGTTTATACAAGAAGATTTTCCTGCTCCGGTTGCTCCTGCAATAAGTATATGGGGCATTTCTGCTAAATTACCCATTACAGCTCTTCCAGCTATGTCTCTTCCTAAGGCCACTTCTAAAGGATGGTGAGCCTTTCGAGCTTCACTCGAAACTAATATGTCGGCTAAAGTTACTAATTGTCTATGCTCATTTGGAACCTCAACCCCAATAGCAGAACGTCCTGGGATAGGGGCTAGAATTCTTACATCAGGAGAAGCCATAGCATAGGCAATATCTTTTGTAAGCGAGGTTACTCTTGCTACTTTTACCCCAGAGCCTAATTCTAATTCATAACGAGTAACAGTTGGACCAACTGTCATTCCAACTAAATTAGTTTGGACTCCATGTGCCAAAAGAGCCTCTTCTAACAACTTGCCTCGACGTTCAACTGCTGCTTTGTCTGTCTTGATACTAGCGCTTGTTTTCAATAATGAAATAGAAGGCAACTTCCACTTATGGTCTTTTACCTCAGAGACATCAAAGTGGTCTGAATCTGGAACAACAGGATCTTCTTCAAGACTTTGAATAGGTAAATCATTAGAATCTTGAATCCGAGGAGAAGATATCTCTATGGCATTGTTAGTTGGATTGCCCTTGTCTTCGATCTCAATAATTGGATTTCCAAGAGGTCCAGGACTGGGGAAAAACCTAGTTCTAGAATCTGGATTGCTATCTTGCTTAGGATTTTTTTCTTTTTTATCCTCTAAGGTTTTTGCAGAAGTCAAAACATAATTGGAAAACCGGGACCAAAAAAAATTACTCATTTGAGCTACCGAAGTTACAAGAACATATTTGATACCTATGACTAACAAACCACAAGCAACAAGCACAGCTCCTATATAACCTAAAACCCCTATTAGAGGAACATCTAAGTTTTTGCCTAGCCAACCTCCAAAATTATATAGGTTAGATGAAATAGGATTAGTTCCCCAAGAAGCTACAATTCCCAACAACATTGCAACAGAAACAACAGTTATAAAAATCCCAATTCCAACTTGTTTCATTGGGGGGCGCTGTTGGTCTTGTTTTAGTAAATTAAAAGAAAAAAACAACAAAGCAGGTGGAAGTACCCAAGCACTTTTTCCAAGTAAAGCATAAGCATTCAAAGAAATAAAATGTTCTATCATGCCAGAAAAGTTGGCATATATTCCCAAAGCCGACAATAGACCTAAGACGCCTATGGTAATACCCCAAACCTCGCTAGCTGCAAATATCTTTTTCAACATAACAAACCCTAGAGTTTGCAAAGATTGGAATAAAGACGAAGAATTAGTAGCCTTTTTCTTGCTAGCGGGAGATCTTTTGGTATTTGGTTTCGAGCGCTTCGTCGTCTTTGTGTTCCTTGGTCTTGTCGACAAAAACGTCCCTCCAAAGATTTTAAGACTAAATAACTAACAATAGCTTCAACAATACTAACAAATATAAAAGCAATATCCTAATAGATTATGCCTCTACCACTATTGGAACAATCATTGGACGTAACTTAGTTTTTTGATATACGAACTTGCCGACTGATTTTCGTATCCTGTTTTTTACAATTTCTTGATCTTTGAAAACTTGAGATCCAACTTTGGACAAAGTGCTGATTATTTCTTGCCTGATTTCATCTAAGACCGGATCTGCTGCATCTTCATACATCCAACCCTTAGTCATAATTTGGGGCTCACCTATGACAGTACCAGCGGTGGGGTCAGTAGTTACAACCACCACCATTACCCCTTCTTGAGATAAAGCTTTCCTATCTCGCAATACTCCTCTATCTACATTGCCAATAAGGCCATCTAAATAAAAATATCCTGCTGGTACTTCTCCACCAAAATCAATTCCCCCATTATCAATATTTACTATATCCCCATCTTCGGCTAGCAAAATATTTTGTGGAGCAACCCCCATACTTTGAGCAATATGAGAATGACTTACTAAATGACGATATTCTCCATGTACTGGGATAAAAAATTCAGGTTTAGCTACTGCTAAAAGAGTTTCCAACTCCCCTTGCATAGCATGACCACTAACATGTACTTGGGCAAGTGGGGGATAAATAACTTCTGCGCCTAATCTATACAACCCATCTATGACCTTACCTACAGCTGCTTCATTACCAGGTATGGCATGGGAACTCAAAATTACTAAATCTCTTTCGCTAATTTTGAGCCACTTGTTTTCTCCACTTGCCATCAAAGACAAAGCAGACATAGGCTCGCCTTGAGAACCTGTAGATATGACACATATTTGGCTATCACTGTATTTATTTACATCTTCTATATCAATCAAAACAGCTGGATCAATATTTAAAATACCTAGAGAAAGAGCAAGAGCTACATTTTTAGCCATAGAACGACCTAAAGTTGCAATTTTTCTTCCAGTTGCTTGAGCAGCATCAGCAATTTGTTGTATGCGATGGATATGACTAGCAAAACAAGTAACAATAACTCTTTTATCTATATTGTTTTGAAACAATATAGATAAAACCTGCCCTACTGAAGATTCAGTAGGAGTATGGCCAATTTCTTGGGCATTAGTAGAATCAGAAAGCAAAAGTCTTACTCCACTTTCAGCTGCTATTGCCCCAATACGAGAAAGATCTGTAAGTCTTCCATCTACTGGATGAGGATCTAATTTAAAATCACCCGAATGCAAAATTACGCCTTGAGGCGTATGGAATCCAAGAGCAAATCCTTGAGGAACTGAATGAGTAACCGGTATAAATTCAACGTCAAAAGGACCAATCTTACGGCGTTCATTATCTTGAACCGCAATCAGCTCAGTCCTATCTAAAACTCCAGCTTCTTCTATACGATTTCTAGCAATACCTAAAGCAAATGCTGAACCATATATAGGAAAAGATATCTCTCGCAACAAAAATGAAAGAGCACCTACATGATCTTCGTGCCCATGAGTTATGACACATGCTTCTACTTTGTCAGCATTTTCATACAAGTAAGTAAAATCAGGTAGAACAAGATCGATTCCAAGCATTTCTAAATCAGGAAACATAATTCCACAATCTATAATCAAGATTCGGTCTTCAATTTCCATCAATGCACAATTGCGACCTATTTCTCCTAGGCCTCCTAAGAATACAATACGAACTGCTTGTGCCAATATGGCTCCAAATCTAAGTTAGTTGTTTTTTTGTAACAAATTATTCAATACTATTTGAGCGCTTTTGTCTATTTCTTCAGATGAATTGCCTAAAGGTAATCTGCATTGTCCAACCGTATATCCCATAGCTCTCATCATAGCTTTGGTTGGAATAGGATTAGGGAAAGCCTCAGAGGTTTCAAAGCTATAAGATTCCAAAAGAATATTATTTAAATTACGAGCTTTTTGAAGATCTCCTTTGAAAACGCTATCTATCATCTCTTTAAATTGAGAAGCGGCCCAGTGAGTTGATACTCCTATAACACCACAAGCTCCAAGAGCAACAAAAGCCAATGTTAGTGAATCATCTCCACTGTAGACTTCAAAGCTGTCAGCTGTATTTGCTAATAATTTAGCACATCCAGAAATATCCCCACTAGCGTCTTTGACTCCTACAATGTTTGAGACTGTTTTTGATAGTTTTATCATCGTTTCGTTATGAACTTTTCTACCAGTACGAATAGGGATATCATAAATCAAAACAGGCAAAGAAGTAGCATCGGCGATAGCTTTGAGGTGTAGAGAAATGCCTTGCTGAGAAGGTCTATTGTAATAGGGAGTTACAGCCAAAATTCCTGCCACTCCAACTTGTTCAGCCAACTTAGTCAGCTTTATAGAATGGGCTGTGTCATTACTGCCCGTATTGGCTATTACAGGAATATTTACAGAACTAGAAATTGCTTCAAACAATGATACTTTCTCTTCATCGCTCAAAACAGGACCTTCGCCAGTAGTTCCAGCTAGAACTAGAGCATCATTTCCTTGATCTTGTAAAAAACTAGCTAAACTGACTGCTGAATCTATATCAACAGCTCCATCTTGATCAAAAGGAGTCACCATAGCGGTTATGACTGAACCAAATCTACCTGGTTGTCCTCTCAATGTTCCTCCTTTGATAGAAATCTATTAGCTTCTAGAAGAACCATAATTTATATAAGCCTCAATTGTTTATTACTCATAAGTATTATTCGAGCCTATCAGTACTTATAATTATTCGCCCCATATTATCTTGAGAAAAGCCTCTCCTAAGGGCTCGCTTATCAATTTTACCTACGCTTGTTTTGGGAATATCTTTTACAATTACAATTAAAATAGGGTTGTAATACCTAGGTAGCTTGTCTTCAATAAAATCTTCGATTGCTTGTTCGTCTAAAGCTGGATTTGTACTTACCACACAAGCTAAAGGTCTTTCCCCCCATTTTTCATGAGGATAACCTATTACTGCTGCTTGGGTAATTTCGCTATGAGATAACAAAGCATTTTCAATTTCTATAGAAGAAATCCACTCTCCACCTGATTTTATTAAATCTTTTATCCTATCTTCAATTTTAATAGAGCCAAATTCATCAATAGTTGCTATATCTCCGCTACGAAGCCATCCGTCTTTGGTAAAAGATTCTTGGTTGTCATCTTTATAATAACCATCCATTGTCCAAAGACCTTCTACTTGAAGCTCTCCTTTTGATATTGCATCATTTGGCAATACCTCTCCAGTATCTAAATCAGCTATTCTTACATTCATACCAGCTACTGGAATTCCATGACTAATACCTGAATCTAGTCTTTTAGCAATATTTGGATTCCAAATTGAAATTGTAGGATAAGTTTCAGTCATTCCCCATGCTTGGAGAATATTCACTCCAAACCTTTGCTTGTAATTTTCAAACAAAGAGTTGGCTAAATTAGAGCCTCCTGAAACAATCATACGAAGACTAGATAGAGTTTTGTCATCTGTTATCTTTTCCAATATATCAACCCATACAGAAGGCACTCCTGCTGCTAGGGTGACCTGTTGAGATTCAATCAGATTGATCAAATCATAACCATTTGGATAAGGTCCAGGTAAAACTAATTTTGCTCCAGAAAAAACTGCTGCATATGGCAATCCCCAAGCATTTACATGGAACATAGGCACCACAGGCATTATTACATCAGATTCTCCTATGGCAAAACTATCTTTTGTCATCAAAGACATAGCATGTAAAACACTTGAACGGTGTGAGTAAAGTACTCCTTTTGGTACTCCAGTAGTCCCACTGGTATAACACATAGAGCAATAGAGATTTTCATCTATTTCTTCAAATTCAGCCGGATCACTAGATAAAATCAAATTTTCGTATTTTAAAAATTGACTCTCATCTACTTTTGTATCTCCAACGTCATCGATAACAACAATTTTTTTTCCCACCCCTGCTAGGTCTAAGACGTCCACAAAAACATCCAAAAGAGACTTATCTACAAAAAAAATTTCATCTTCTGCTTGTCTTATAATAAAAGCAAGGTCTTTAGCAGAACTACGAATATTCAAAGTATGAAGAATACGCCCAGAACATCCCAATGCAAAATAAAGCTCTAGATGAGAAGAGTGATTAAAACAAAAACTAGCTACTCGAGCTGTTTTTGGGATGCCAAAAGAATTCAATGCAGTTATTAGTTTGCGAACTCTTTGGGTTAGTTGACCATAATCGAGATAAGAAATTTCACCTTTAGCATTTCGAGAAGCAACAGTTTTATAATAAAAAAGGCTTTCGGCCCTTTGCAACAAAAGAGTCAGTGTAAGCTGCTTAGCTTGCAATTACTGCTCTTTCAATAACCATCTTTGTCATTTAATAATATTAGTTTAGATAATTGATATCTGAACTAAATTTCTAATAGCTCTACAACAGCAA
The DNA here is from genome assembly GCA_021795135.1 of Actinomycetes bacterium. GTDB lineage: Bacteria > Actinomycetota > Acidimicrobiia > Acidimicrobiales > JAJYPT01 > JAJYPT01. Next base: position 8,157 of record JAJYPT010000017.1, on the reverse strand, counting down.
TTTTTATCATACAAAAAACAATTTCTCTATAGATCTAAGTATGAATCCAAGCCAACACTAAGACCAGGAAAGTCAAAAACTTTCTTTATAGCTAGCACGACCCCGGGCATAAAAGAAGTGCGATCAAAAGAGTCATGTCTAATAGTAAGGCTTTGACCTTGAGAAGAAAAAATAGCCTCATGATGAGCAATTAGTCCTTTGAGTCGAACAGAATGGATATTGATTCCGCTAGAATTATCTCCTCTTGCCCGAAGATTTTCTGGAGATTTAGATACCATGTTTTGAGTTGCATTTCTTGCTTGTACAGCTCTTTGTGCCATAAGTAAAGCTGTACCTGAAGGAGCGTCAATTTTACGATCATGGTGCAATTCTATGATTTCCATATCCATAAATCTTGCTGCTAATTCGGCAAAACGTATCATCAAAATAGCTCCAATTGCAAAATTGGGAGCTATTAAACAATTGGCCGAAGTATTACTAAAAAGATTTTCAAAATCAACAATATCTTGACTACTAAATCCAGTAGTTCCCACAACAGCATGGATTGAATTTTGAGCTAACCATTTAATATTGTCTCTTGCAGAATCTGCTCTAGTAAAATCTACAACAACTTGAGATCCTTGTTCTTTGACAGATTCTATATCTGGAGAAATCTCAATTTCTAACTCACTAGAGGATCCAACTGTATTAGAGGAGTCAATATGGGTATCTACTGCAGCTACAAGCAAAAGATCTGGATCTTGCATAACTGCTTGGCATACGGTAGAACCCATCTTTCCTTTGGCTCCAAGTACTCCTACTCTAATCAATTTATTTCCTAACTTATAAGAGCAGCTAAATCGAGATCCAGCTGCTCAATTGGTCCCAATGCTGTCAATATTTTTGGATTAGTCAACACCTTAGAAGCTACCGAACAAACCCTTTCTAAGTCAACTTGGTCAATTTTTTCTATAATTTGTTCCACTGATAAAATATGACCTTGTAAAAGCAAGGCTTGACCTATTCTTGTCATTCTAGATCCTGAATCTTCTAACGACATTACAAGGTCAGCTTGAAGGGAGGCTTTGGCGACATTTAATTCTTTTTGCCCAACCCCATCTTTAGCTACTTCGTTAAAATTTGAAACAATCAAGTCTATAACTTGTTTCACATGAGACGCAGCAGTAGCTACATAGACGCCAAAAACTCCAGCATCATGAAAAAAAGAACTATGTGTATATACTGAGTAAGCCAAACCTAAATCTTCTCTTATTTGTTGAAAGAGTCTACTTGAAAGGCCGCCACCTAAAATTTGATCCAAAACATTGAGAGCCCATTTGTCTTGATCAAAGCGGTCTAGAGATCTCACTCCCAAAATAAGATGAACTTGTTCTATATCTCTTGATTGTAGGGAAGTTTTTTGAACAAGTTCTGCAGGTCTATTTCTAAACGGAATTACTTTCTTAGTAGTTTTAGGTGCAAAATTTTTATTCAATATTTCTAAAATAAGACTACGCTCTATTCGTCCAGCACAAGCAAAGACCATATTTGAGGGATGGTAATAATTAGTGAAAAAATTATTTATGTCTTCTATAGTCATAGAAGTAATACTTTTTTCACTCCCCAAAACAGGTCTAGCCAGAGGGTGACCTTGGAATGCACTAGATAAGAACAAATCATGAACAACTTCACTAGGTTCATCTAATTGCATTAAAATTTCTTCTAAGATAACCTTTCTTTCGGCTTCAACCTCATGTGATCTAAACATAGGAGATGAGATAATGTCAGTTAAAATCTCCAAGGCTAAACCCACATGTTGATACAACACTCTTACATAAAAAGCAGTATATTCTTTCGTAGTAAAAGCATTCATCTCCCCACCCACAGAATCTATAGCTTCAGCTATATCTTTAGCTGATCGAGTAGGGGTACCTTTGAAAAGTAAATGCTCTAAAAAATGAGAAGCTCCAGCCATTGATGCAGGCTCATCTCTAGAGCCCACTCCTACCCAAAAGCCAAGTGCAACCGAAGCCACATCAGACATGGTTTCGGTTGCAACTCTAAGACCGTTATCTAAAGTAATAACTTCAATCAAGAGCGGGGTCGACGATTATTTCTTCTAGGACGACCGGTGGGTTTGGAAGAAGTTCTGCCAGAAGAAGCAGATGAAGGACCAAGATCTCCAAAGTATTCTTGAGCTTCTTGTTCAAAAGCATCTTCAAAAGATACATACTCTCTAGATGGTTTAGGTGGACTGTCTCCTACAGATGACTCAACTACATTGTCTTGTTCAACTTCGGTCTCTTCTACTACAAGCTCTTGTTCAACAACTTCATCAGGAATAGAATCGACCAAAGATAAAGATATCTTTCCTTGAGGATCTATGTCATCAACTTTAACTTCAATTTCTTGATTTAGAGAAATAACATCTTCTACTCTGTCAACTCTTTGACCTTTACCTAACTTGGAAATGTGTAGTAATCCATCTCGACCAGGTAATATATTTACAAAGGCTCCAAATTTAGTGATATTTACAACATGGCCTGTGTAAATAGAATCAATTTCAGCCTTGGGAGGGTTGAGAATTTGTTCAATTCTAGTGCGGGCTTCATCAACTACTGATGACATTTTGGCTCCAATAGTAACGATGCCAACATTTCCCTCATCAGTTATATTTATATCAGCACCAGTTTCTTGCTGAATAGTATTGATTGTTTTACCTTTTGGCCCAATAATTTCACCTATTTTTTCCAAAGCAATCTCAAAGCTAATTATTTTAGGAGCCACATCTCTTACCTCTTCGCGAGGCATTGAAATGGCTTCATCCATTACTGCTAAGATTTTCAGGCGAGCTTGTTTTGCTTGTTCTAATGCTTGTGCCAATACTTCGGCTGGTAGGCCATCTATTTTTGTATCTAGTTGCAAAGCTGTTACAAATTCTGAAGTTCCTGCAACTTTAAAGTCCATATCACCAAAAGCATCTTCGGTTCCCAATATGTCGGTAAGAGTTAGGTATTTACCCTCTGCATATACTAATCCCATAGCAATACCTGCTACTGGAGCTTTGATGGGAACACCCGCGTCCATCATAGAAAGAGTAGAACCACATACCGAAGCCATAGAAGTAGAGCCATTTGAACTCAATACTTCACTAACCAACCTAAGGGTATAAGGAAATTCTTCCATGGGGGGCACAACTGGCAGTAAAGCTCTTTCAGCCAATAGACCATGTCCAATTTCTCTTCTTTTTGGACCTCTCATAAAGCCAGTTTCACCAGTTGAAAAAGGAGGAAAATTGTAGTGATGCATATAACGCTTTACTTCATCTATGCCAATTGTATCTAGCATTTGCTCCATCCTTGGCATCCCAAGAGTGGTGACATTTAGTACTTGGGTTTCTCCTCGCTGAAACAGACCAGAACCATGGGCAGTGGGAATCAATCCAACTTCTGCGGTCAAAGGACGAATTTGTTCTGGATTCCTACCATCAATACGGATTTTTTCTTCAACTATTCTTTTTCTTACAAGTTTTTTCTGAAGAGATCTCAAGGCTTGTTTTACTTGACCTAGACAATCTGCAAATTCTTCTGAAAGTTCAGCAATCACTTGAGCTTCGGCTTCTTGGAGAGCAGCACTGCGTTCGGATTTAGAGGTAATGTTGCTAGCAGCAGATATTCTTTCAGTAGCTACTTGTTCAACTTTTGCATAAACTTCATCACTGTAGTCAACTCTTACCTCAAAAGACATAGGAGCTTTGGTAGGAGCTTTTTCAACTAATTGATGTTGTAAATCAATTGACTCTTTGATCCATATCTTAGCCACCTCAAGCCCTTCTGCAATAACTGCTTCTGTGACTTTGGGAGCTCCGTTTTCATAATAGCTCCAGGCTTTTTCAGTTCCACCTGCTTCAACCATCATCACAGCAATATCATCACCAGAAGCACGTCCAGCTACTACTAGTTCAAAAGTAGACTGATCTCCTTGTTGATAAGTTGCATGTGGAATCCATTCTCCTTCTGTAGAATAAGCAATTCTTACTGCTCCAACAGGACCTTGAAAAGGAATTCCACTGACCATCAAAGCGGCTGAGGCTGTATTGATTGCTAATACATCATGGGGATTTTCTTGGTCAGCACCAAAAATAGTTCCAACTATATGTACATCGTTTCTAAATCCATCGGGGAAACAAGGTCTAAGTGGACGATCTATAAGCCGTGATACCAAAATTGCTTGATCTGTTGCTCGTCCTTCACGACGAAAAAAAGAACCTGGAATCTTTCCCGCTGCATACATACGCTCTTCTATGTCTACAGTAAGAGGAAAAAAATCTATTCCTTCTTTGGCAGTTTTTGCTGCTGTAGCTGTTACTAAAACCATAGTATCGCCTAAACGACCTACAACTGCACCATCTGCTAGTTGAGCTAACTTTCCAGTTTCAAACGAAAGTTTCTTATCGGTTCTACTAATAGGTGCCGATACTGAGATAGCTTCTGACATTAATTCTCGCTCTCTCGCCCTTGGGGGCATTTGTCTATTTTACGAAATAGCCAGGTTCCCAGTTGTCGAACACCTGATTTTAAAATCAAAGTGCCCCGCGACTGGCAACTGACCTATTTCGCTATTGCTTCTTAGGAATAATCCTAAGATAATCACCTTTTGGTGGTTATCTTCGAAGTCCTAAGCGAGCAATTATTCCTCTATATCTTTCAACGTCATTTTCTCTTACATAACGCAACAACCTTCGGCGTTGTCCTATGAGTTTCATAAGACCTCGACGAGTGTGATGATCACCTTTGTGAACCTTTAAATGTTCTGTCAAATGGTTGATTCGTTCTGTCAAAATGGCTATTTGTACTTCAGGAGAACCTGTATCTGTCTCGTGAAGCTTGTATTCAGCAATGGTGGCTGACTTATCAGGCATATTAATTCCGATTCTAGCAGTTAGTCTTCAATTGATTCTTATAGTCCTACATTTACAAGATAGAACGAACATATTCAATATCGGCTTCCATCTGAGTTACAAGATCTTGGCTCGAATCAAACTGTCGTTCGTCTCGTAGTCTTTTGTTAAATGTTAGTTTAGCTTTTTGACCATATAGATTACCGTTAAAGTCTAATACATATGCTTCGACAAGTGGAACAAGTTCTTCATCTTGTGTATTAGCTTTATTCTCATAAAAAGTTGGTCTAATCCCCACCGATATAGCAGCTGGACGTTCTATGGCGTCTTCTCCTTTGAAAAATCCAGCATAAATACCAATACGAGGTACTAAAACTTCTTTGCTTATTCTAAAGTTAGCTGTAGGAAAACCTAATTTGGCACCTCTAGCATCTCCATGAACAATTTCTCCAATAACTTCTGGCGGCCTCTTTAGCAACTTAGTTGCACTATCGACATCACCTTTTTTTATTAAATCTCTTATTCTTGTTGAAGAGATAGGTTGACCATCTTGGAGATCTTGAACTAATCCAAAAGGAACTACTTCAAATCCACTAGTTTCACCTACTTTTTTCAATAGATCAACATCTCCAGCTCTTTTATACCCGAAGCGAAAATCTTGACCTATTACAACTACCTTTGAATGTAGACATCCTAATATTACCTGACTAATAAATTCTTCAGCAGTCTCTTTAGCTCGATTTTTATCAAATTTAATAACTACTACATAATCAATACCAGTTTCTGATAAAAGTTCTAGCTTTCTAGAAAGAGGACTAAGAAGTTTAGGCGCAGATTCAGGACGCACAACAGTAGCTGGGTGAGGATCAAAGGTTACAACAGCACTAGGTATAGACAAACGTTTGGCTTCTTGTTTTAGTTTTTCAATCAAAAGACGATGACCTAGATGGACCCCGTCATATACTCCTATACTTACAGCACAGCCCTTCTCAGGATGAGGACAAGAAGCTAAATCTGTTATAACTTGCATTTTAGGCAAGACCTTTACTATCTATTATCTCGTAGTCCTCACTAATCATTACCACTCCAGCTCGAGCTAAATCCGAATTAGGTGAATCTTCGTATACTCCTAATAAGTTCCCTCTTGGATCGCTAAGAACCCAAGGGGGTTTTCCCAAAGGTACTAATTCCTTAGGTTCAAGAGGTCGCCCGTGAGAAATGGCCCTTATTAGAGCGGGATCTTCAATAATAACTTGATTGTATTGCCTCATCATTTCCAAAGGAGACAATACATGAGAAATATCTAATTGTTCAAGAGGAACTGCTTCGGTCTCAGAAAAAGAACCCACTCTCAAACGACGTAACTTCCTAAGATGGGCTCCTCCTCCTAATTTAGCTCCTAAATCAGCTGCTATGGTTCTGACATAGGTACCAGAAGAACAAGATAGCTCAATAAAAAATACATTAAATTCATCCGTAGGATGGACCTTTATGTCATAAATCTCAATAGTTCTTTTTTTTCGTTCTATCTCTATACCTTGTCTTGCTAATTCATAAAGACGTTGGCCATTGATTTTAATAGCAGATACCATAGGGGGAACTTGTTCAGTCTTTCCCAACATCTCCTTAGCTACTTTAGTTACTTGATCTATTGTGATTTCTCCCATATCAAAAGTAGCTGTTATTTCTCCCTCATCATCTAAGGTCGATGTTGTAGTTCCAAAAACTACATAAGCTGAATAAGATTTATCCATAGAAGTTAAATATTTTAAAAGACGCGTAGCTCTACCTAATCCTAAAAGCAATACTCCTGTAGCGGGTGGATCTAGAGTTCCACAATGACCTATTTTTTTCTGCCCAAAAATCTTTCTACATCTAGAGACAACATCATGAGATGTCCAACCAGAAGGTTTATCTACTACTACAAGCCCATCTATCAATAAAAATTCCTCAAGTAAAATAAATCTAATCTAGTCCAAAAGGGGTCAGCTATAGGATGACTAACCTAAAACCACAAATAAGAAGATCATCTAAGATTCAACTGACAAATTATTTGCTAATACTTTAGTCAAAGAATTTACAACTTCGCTTATTTCACCTAAAGAAACAAAACCAGCCGAAAACCTATGACCGCCTCCACCAAACAAAGCAGCAATCATACCCACATCCACCGAGGGATCTTTTGACCTTAGAGAAACCCTTATCCCATTAGGCGCCTCTTTTAAGACTGCATATACTTTTGCTTCAGATATTCTGCCAACAAGATCAATTAAACCTTCAGCTTCTTCAATTCTAACGTTGAATTCTTGAAAATCTTTAAGTGAAACTGTTGTATAGGCAAAACCAATACTTGTATTTAGTTCAAGTTTAGACAAGCATCTACCTATTAGTTTCATATAATTAAAATGATGTTCTTCAAAAAGTTTTCTATTTATCTCTGATAAATCTAATCCATATTCTGAAAGTTCTTTAGCAAGTTCAAATACTTCAGGAGAAGAATGCATCTTAGTAAAACGAAAAGTATCTGTAACAAGTCCAACGTAAAGACACAAAGCAGCTGACTGATCCAAAGGCCAAGCCAATTCTTTGAGCAAGCGTCTTAGCAGCACAACAGTTGCAGCAGCATTTGGATAAATTAAATTTATTTCACCTTGGAAACAATTTGTCTCATGATGGTCAATAATAATAAGATGTTTGGCTGCTTTTGCTTTTTCAGCCAAACTTCCCAATCTATCTAAAGACCCACAATCTAAAGCAATCATAACTTCAGGTTCTTCTGGAAAATCTGAAGGTCGAGTCATAGAGTCTAATTCAGGCATAAACTCATAATGAGGAGCAATTTCAAAAGGTTCTGGCCAAGAAGCTATACAACGTTTTCCTTGAGATGTACAAAGATGATAAAAAGCTAATAAAGAACCTATTGCATCTCCATCGGGAACTTCGTGACAAGCAATTGCTACACAAGATGCTTCTTGAATAGCTTGGGCTGCCTTTGCAAAAGGTTCTGAATCTATCATTGCTCGTGGATTTTTTGGATAATTGCTTCTATTTTTTGCCCACTAACTATAGCCTCATCAAGTGAAAATTTAAGCTGAGGTGTCCTTTTCATTCTAACTTGAGAGGCTATTGCTTTTTGAATCTTGGCTCTATTTTCTTCCAAGGCCTCAGATGCAGGTTCATCTAAAGAAGAAAATAAAATAGTTGAATGGCGCAAATCAGGATCAGTTGCAACATCGGTCACAGTCAAAAGAGACAACCTCTGGTCAGAATAGATCGGA
>JAJYPT010000016.1 GCA_021795135.1 Actinomycetes bacterium | reverse complement strand
CTTTTTCCCATCGCTATTTTCATCAAGCCAGGGATGAGATTGGTATTGGCTTGGAGATAATCTGTAAGGAGAGACAATATCAACTAATTGCTTCTGCTGTGATAGGTCAAAAGAAGAGGTACTCCCTAAATAATTTAGTACACCTTTTTTGTCATATACTCCTAACATCAAAGAAGCAATAGCTTTTTGAGATTTGTGCCAACGGAATCCTCCCACTACACAATCAGCGCTTTGTTGATACTTTATTTTCCACATTACTCTTTTATCTGATAGATACTTTAATTGAAGGTCTTTAGCCATTATTCCTTCAAGACCTTGGCTTTTGATTGATTCAAACCATTTTTGCGCTATTTCAATATCAGTAGTAGCTGGAGTTAGGTGAAGAGGTGGAGTCAATGAATGGGAAAAGCTTTCCAACTTTTTGCGACGCTCTAGAAGAGGTGTTTGTCTCAAGTCCTCATCTTGTAGAGATAATATGTCAAAAATAATATATGAAGCAGGAGTTGTTTTTGCTAGATTTTCTATTCGTTGAGGTGAAGGGTGAATACGTTGGAGCAAAGCATCAAAATCTAAAGATTTTTTGTCGAATATAACTATTTCTCCATCTAATACGCATTGATTTGGCAATTGAGCCCTAATGGGTTCTATCAACTCAGGGAAATAAGGGGTCAAAATTTTGCTATTTCGACTGCTAAGTTCTACCTCGGGTCCATCTTTGAATACCAAGCATCTAAATCCATCCCATTTAGGTTCATACAAAAATTGTCCTATAGGTAAAGACTCGGTTGATTTCGAAAGCATGGGTCCTATAGGTGGCATAACTTTTAACTGCATTTTATAACTATTCCCGAAGGTCTTATAAACTATCTATAGTCATAGCAGGGATAAGTTTAAATATAAAGAAATAGTATTATTTTTGAGAATTAGTACTATTTGGATCAATATTGGAGATTGTAAATCTATACCCCATTCCTGGTTCGGTAATAAAATAACGAGGTTTAGAAGGATCAGGTTCTAGTTTTCTTCTTACTTGTGCCATAAATACTCTAAGATAATTTGTTTCTTTTTCGTATTCTGGACCCCATATTTCTTTAAGGAGTTGTCTTTGGGGAACAAGACGCTCTTGGTTTTTAACCAAAGCTTCTACTAGGTGCCATTCGGTTGGGGTTAGCTTTATTTCACCTTGGGAAGTTGTTATGGTCTTAGACATAAGATCCACATTGAAATGTTGAGTGGAAATTATAGCTGTTTCTTTTGCTGGGGCTGCCCTTCTCAAAGAGGCTCGTAGTCTAGCTAAAAGTTCATTCATACTAAAAGGCTTGGTAACATAATCGTCTGCACCTGCATCTAAAGCAGCAACTTTGGCCTCTTCAGAATCTCTAGCAGAAAGTACAATTATTGGAACCTTACTCCAAGCCCTTAGTGCTAGTACTACATCAGTTCCATCTATGTCAGGAAGTCCTAAGTCTAAAACAATAGCTTGAGGATGTTTTGTTGCTGCGAGCTCTAAGGCATCTGTGCCATTAGAAGCTAGTTCCATGTCGTATCCTCGCGCCCTTAGGCTTATACCTAAAGCTCGTAAAAAACTTGGCTCGTCGTCTACTAGAAGGATTTTTGTTGGTTTGTGAGCTGTCATTTTTAAGTTTTTAAGCTTGAGGAAGAGTTACAACCATAGTTGTTCCTCCTCCAGGAGTGTCTTCTACTGTCAATTGGGCTCCCATTGCTGTAATAAAACCTTTTGCTACTGCCAAACCTAGCCCAACTCCACCTATGGTTGAAGAATCTCCCCTCCTTTGAAAAGGTTGGAAAACATTATTTTTCTCTGAAGCAGGTATGCCTGGACCTTTATCCACAATTCGCAAATCTACAGTATTTCCAAAAGCTCCTGCTTGTATCCAAACCGGAGAATTAGGAGGGGACCAAGCTAAAGCATTATCTATTATATTTGCAAGGGCTCTTTCTAATAAAGTTGGGTCAGCTGCAACTCTTGGTAGTGTTTCATCTACTTCTATCCTTATATCTTTATTCCTATCCACCAAACTTGACAAAGCCGCAGGTACTACTTCATCTAAACCTACAGGCCTTAGTTGGACTTTCAAAACATCTGCTTGCAATCGACTCATGTCTAAAAGGTTACCTACTAAAGAATTTAATCTATCGGCTTGAGTATTGATAGTTTCTAAAAGTTCTTTTTGAGTATCTGCAGACCATTCTAGATCTTCTTGAAGCAATGAACTAACTGCTGTTTTTATAGAAGCCAAAGGAGTTCTCAGATCATGGGATACAGCTGCCAAAAGAGCAGTTCTGAGATTGTTAGCATCTGATAGGGCATCAGCATGAGAGGCAGTAGCTTGGAGTTGTCTAGAACGCATTGCTACTCCAACTTGAGTACAAAAAGCATGGAGTAAGCGTTGATCTTGGCCGCTGAGAAGCTTAGAACCAGCTAAAGCCACTAAGGATCCATCAGGTAATTCTACGCTTTCTTGAGCTTCTTGAGGAGTTTTTGGAACTATATCTCCAGAAGATGCTTCTATAATCCATTCATTGTTATTTGGTTTGAGAAGAGAAGCACCACTTAGTCCAAAAGTCTCTCTCAGTTCATTCATCAAAACAGGCAGTGGATCTGGGCTGGCTAATAAGGTATTTGACAAGCGCACAAGAGATTCAGCTTCGAATCCGTATCTAGTTGCATTGGCACTTCTTTGGCTAACTAAATCCATCAAGGTTGCTACTATTCCAGCTACTACTATAAAGGTAATAAAAGTTATAAAATCTGTTTGAGAAAGACTTTTAAATTGGTCTTTAGGCGGCATTAAAAAATAATTAGCTAACAAGAAAGCTAATAGTGCACTCAATAAGGCATTTGCTACGCCTCCCAAAGAAGCTACCGCTACTGCTATTAAAATATAAAGTAGCAAAGCACTATTGAGACTTATCGCTGATCCAAAAGCAGATATGATAGCAGTCAAGATAATAGGTCCTATGAACCCAAGAGATAGAGGAATTAGTAGTTTTCTAGAAGGAACAATGCGTAGATTTTTTATTATTGATTGAGAACGATCTTGATCGTTTTGGTTTGCATCTCCTGAAGAGATGATATGAATATCTATGCCTTGAGAGTCTCTTATTACTTTGTTTATAACTGACCCGTGTAATAATTCATACCATCTAGAACGCTTACTAGAGCCTAATACTAATCTTGTAGCGCGCTGAGCTAGAGCAAAATCTATTAGGGCTTGGCCAGGATCAGTTGCGGTAATTTGTTGAAATTTCCCATTGAGTTCTTCTAAAAGTTGACGTTGTTCTTCTAAATACTTTGGGGGTTGGCGCAATAGACCATCGTCAGATATTACGTGTACGCCTATTAAATCGCCCTTAGCCCTTACCGCCATACGAGAAGCTCGTCTTATGAGGTTATCTCCTCCTTCGGCGCCTGTAAGGGCAACTACAACCCGTTCCCGAGTTTCCCAGGTCCCAGAGATTCCATGAGCTTTCATGTAATCGTTTAAAGCTTCATCAACCCTATCGGCCACCCACAACAATGCAAGTTCTCTCAAAGCAGAAAGGTTGCCTTCACGAAAATAATTAGCTAAAGCCGTATCTACTGTTTCAGCAGGGTAGACATTTCCATGAGCCATACGACGTCTAAGTGCTTGAGGACTCATATCCACTAGTTCTATCTGTTCAGCTGCTCGTGCTACTGAATCTGGTATAGTTTCGTTTTGTTCTATTCCAGTTATAGCTTTGACTACATCATTCAAAGATTCTAGATGTTGTATATTCAGAGTTGAAATTACCTCTATGCCAGCGTTTCTTAGTTCTTCTACGTCTTGCCATCTTTTCTTATTTCGGCTACCTGGGATATTGGTATGGGCTAATTCATCTACCAAACACACTTGAGGTTTGCGTTCTAAGATGGCATCTATGTCCATTTCTTCGAAAGATTGACCTTTATATATAACTTTTTTGCGAGGAATAATTTCTAGATTTTTTATTTGAGCTGCAGTTTTTGGACGACCATGAGTTTCTACTATTCCAATTACTACATCAGTTCCGCGTTGGGCTCTTCGTTCTCCTTCGTCTAGCATTGCAAAAGTTTTCCCTACCCCAGGAGCTGCTCCTAGATAGAGACGAAGTTTTGCTTTATTTGGAGCCACTTCTTTTATCTCCTAAACGTTAAGATCGCGCAAAGATTTGCTTTAGATATGTAAATACAATGCTAAGGGGTACATTTATGGAAATCTTAGTGATAGAAATTATTCTTAGTAAATAATTTTACTATTTTAAAGATAAATGCATTTGAACAGAATTATTTATAACAAATCCAATTTTATCCAATTTTAACAGATGTAGTTTAAGGAATAACAAATCAATGGTTAGGAAAAGTAAATGACGCTTCAAGGTCTTGTACAGCCTTTTATAATTATCGCGGTCATGGCTTTATTGGCTAAACCCTTTGGTACTTATTTGTATAAAGTATTCGAAGGAGGCTCCACTTTTCTAGATCCTATACTGGGACCTTTAGAGCGCTTCGCTTATAAAATAAGTGGAATAGATCCTCAACGAGAAATGAGATGGACTACATATGGTCTTTCTTTGCTTGCTGTAAACCTAGTTGGTTTTGTAATTTTATTCATATTGTTGAGAATTCAAGAATTTTTGCCTCTAAATCCTGCTCATCAGAGTGCGGTTCCTTTTTGGGTAACTTTCAATACAGCCATTAGCTTTGTTACCAACACTAACTGGCAAGTATATTCTGGAGAAACAACCATGAGTTATTTAAGCCAAATGTGGTTGGTGAGCCAGCAGTTTATATCCCCAGCTATTGGGATTACTTTTTTATTGGTTTTAGTTAGAGGTTTTTCTCGTCAAGAATCAAAAACAGTAGGTAATTTTTGGCGGGATTTGGTCAGAGGTATTCTTTGGGTTGGCTTGCCTTTAGCCCTTGTTGGAAGTGTAGTTCTGGTTTGGTTGGGTTCTCCTCAAAATTTTAATCCTTATGTACATGCAACTACTCTCCAAGGTTCCCATCAAGTTATTGCCCAAGGACCAGTTGCGAGTATGACTTCTATTATGCAACTTGGAGACAATGGCGGTGGATTTTTCAATATGAATGCAGCCCATCCCTATGCAGCGCCAAATGCTGCTTCTTTGATGTTCCAAGAGATTTTAGGATTCCTTATTCCTGTTGGTGTTATTTACATGTTTGGCAAAATGATTAATAAAAAACGTCAAGCTTGGGCAATATTTATTGCCATGTCGGCAATGTTTTTGATAGGAAGTGTTGCCCTTTATCATTTTGAAGCGGCTGGTAATCCAATCATCAACCATATTGGTTTGGCAACTCATGGAAATATGGAAGGCAAAGAAGTGCGTTTTGGTGTTGGCACTACTTCATTATTTGAAAATACTACTACCGCTGTTTCATGGGGTTCTGTGGCGGCATCAAATGACAGCCTTACTCCTTTGGGAGGTCTTGTTACCTTATTCAATATGAACACAGGAGAAGTTATTTTTGGTTCATGGGGAGTAGGTCTTATGGGAATGTTGGGATATGTAATTCTCGCCGTATTTTTAGCTGGCCTTATGGTAGGTAGGACGCCAGAATTTTTAGGGAAAAAAATTAGTGCTTATGAGGTAAAGATGGCCTCTTTGTTCTTGTTGATTCCAGCTTTTGCAATTTTGATCCTTACTGCTATTTCTTTGACTACCCACGCAGGACTTAGTGGGATATTTAATCCAGGTCCTCATGGACTTACTGAAGTTGCTTATGCATTTTCTTCTGGAGTTGCTAATAATGGTTCTGCTTTTGGAGGTTTGTCATCTTCGTCTCCTTGGTATTCAGCAACAGTTGGTCTAGCTATGTTGATAGGTAGATATCCCATGTATATTCCTTTGCTTGCAGTTGGTGGAAGTCTGGCTTTGAAACAAAGGGTTCCCGCTAGTGCTGGAACCTTCCCAACTGAAGGCCCGATGTTCATTGGTTTGTTAATTAGTACGGTTGTAATTGTAGGAGCTTTGATATTTTTCCCAGTCTATGCACTTGGTCCAATAGCTGAACATTTTGCAATGGTTGCAGGAAAGCTTTTTTAGATGAATAGTATTACCCCGATTATAAAAGAGGATTATTTTAGGAGAAGTTGTGCAAGCTAGTCCAACAAATACACAAGAAGAAGTTCAACATGATCATGAATCTAAAAAAGAACCTAGAAAAATTAATGCCTTAGGAGATAAAGCTCTTAGAAAAAGAGCATACAAAGAGTCATTTAAAAAACTAGGGCTACGTACAATGGCGCATAATCCAGTTATGTTGACTGTTGAAATAGGTAGTATTTTGACTACCTTAGATACCATCCGGTATCTATTTATAGGACCCAGTTCAGCTTTTTGGTTTACTTTTCAGATTTCTATTTGGCTTTGGTTGACAGTTTTATTTGCAAACTTTGCTGAAGCAATTGCCGAAGGTAGCGGTCAAGCCCAAGCAGATGCTTTGCGCAAAACTCGTACTGATACAAATGCAAAAAGAGAGACTTCACCAGGTCAATTTGAAGTTGTTTCAGCAAGTGATTTACAAAAAGGAGATATCGTTGTTCTAGAAGCAGGAGATATTATCCCTGGAGATGGACAAGTAATAGAAGGAATAGCAGCTATTGATGAATCAGCTATTACTGGAGAATCTGCTCCTGTAATACGAGAATCAGGTGGAGACAGAGATGCTGTTACTGGTGGTACTAGGGTAATTTCAGACCAAATCAGGGTCAAAATAACAGCAACTAAGGGTAATTCATTTTTGGATAAAATGATTGCTCTAATAGAAGGAGCCAAAAGGCATAAAACTCCTAATGAAATTGCTCTTTCGCTATTGCTCGCAGGTCTTACCTTGATTTTTTTGGTAGTAGTTATAACTTTAGCTCCAATTGCTGCTTATTCTAAGGTTGTAGTTTCTATCACAATCTTTATTTCTCTATTGGTGTGTTTGATTCCAACTACTATAGGGGGACTTCTTTCTGCTATAGGAATTTCTGGAATGAACCGCTTGCTTCAAGCAAATGTTTTAGCTCTTTCAGGTAGAGCTGTTGAGGCAGCTGGAGACGTAAATGTTGTTCTTTTGGATAAAACTGGTACCCTAACTTTGGGAAATAGACACGCTACTGAGTTTTTAGCTATTTCTGGCATACAAGAGGCCGAATTAGCTGAAGCTGCATTTCTTTCTTCTTTGGCCGATGAGACTCCAGAGGGACGTTCTATAGTTGATTTAGCCAAAAATAAGTTCAATCTAGAAAATCCTGACGCTACAAACTTTGAATTTGTGCCTTTTACTGCCCAAACTAGAATGAGTGGAGTTGATTTTGAAGGCCATGAAATTAGAAAAGGTGCTGTAGATTCAGTATTGAAATGGGTTGGTTCTGATCTTGTCTCTGAGACCAAAGAAGCAGTTGATTCTATTTCCCGCAGTGGTGGGACCCCGTTGTTGGTAGCTAAAGATAATAAGCTTTTAGGTGTCATCCATCTCAAAGATGTTGTCAAACAAGGGATCTCAGAACGTTTGGAAGAGCTTAGAAAAAGCGGCATTAGAACAGTTATGATAACTGGAGATAATCCTATAACTGCTGCAGCTATCGCAAAAGAAGTAGGTGTAGATGACTTTTTAGCCGAAGCCACCCCTGAACGTAAGATGGAATATATCAAAGAGATGAAAGCCGAAGGCTATATGGTAGGCATGGTTGGAGATGGAACTAATGATGCTCCAGCTTTAGCTCATGCGGATTTAGCAGTAGCTATGAATAGTGGAACTATGGCAGCCCGTGAAGCTGGAAATATGGTTGATTTGGATTCTAGTCCTACTAAATTAATTGAAATTGTAGAAGTGGGAAAACAAATTTTAATAACCAGAGGAGCTCTGACTACTTTTTCAATAGCTAATGATGTAGCTAAGTATTTTGCCATTATTCCTGCAATGTTTATACTTGCTTTTCCTGGCTTGCAGGCGCTAAATATTATGCAACTGACATCCCCAGAAAGTGCTATTTTGTCAGCTGTTATATTCAATGCAATTATAATACCTATACTTATTCCCCTAGCCCTAAAAGGGGTCAAATATCGTCCTGCTGGAGCTGGTGAGATCTTGAGAAGGAATATTTTATTCTATGGTTTTGGGGGACTTATTGTTCCTTTTATCGGTATCAAATTAATAGATATGTTAATTACTTCATTGCATCTTGTATCTCTTGTTAAGTAATAATTTTCAAATTGGAAGGTCGTACTAATGGTTCGTTATTTGTTTACTTCATTTAGACTTTTAGTTTTTATGATTTTATTATTAGGACTTGGATATACAGCAGTTGTAACAGGAGTTACACAAGTGGCTTTTCCTTATCAAGCAAATGGAAGTTTGGTAAAGTCTCATGGAAAAGTAATAGGTTCTACCTTGATTGGACAAAGTTTTACCTCTCCTCGTTTTTTCATCGGGAGACCAAGTGCAACAACTCCAGCTTATAATGCTGCTTCTTCAACTGCATCTAATTATGGTCCTACTAATCCTGCTTTAGTCAAAGAAGTAAAGACCAATATCGCAAAAGTTCTAAAGCAAAACCCAGGTATAAAAAAGAGCCAAATTCCGCTATCTCTTGTTGAAAGTTCAGCTAGTGGATTGGATCCAGACATTACTCCAGCTTCTGCCTACCTTCAAGTAGCACGGGTAGCTAGGGTAAATCACTTATCAAAAAGTCAAGTAAATAATTTAGTAAAGAGCCATATACGGGGTCGTTTTTTAGGTATTTTTGGCAACAGCTATGTAAATGTTTTAAGACTAAATATGGCACTAGTAAAAATGACTCATCATCCATAATAAGAGGTGGTTTGTTTCTTTAGGAGGTAAATAAATGCAAGATTTTATAGGGGTAATGTCAGTAGTAGTATTTTTCTTTTTGGTCGAATTCTATTTGAAAGCTTGTGACAAGTTATAATGAATATATTAGATATAGTTAGTCTTATAGCAGGTATTTTATTGATTATCTTTTTGTTTTATGCAATGCTATATCCTGAAAAGTTGTAATTACTAAAGTTTCTTTTTGAAAACGCCGAAGTAGTTCTATATTAATTAAATTTAAAATATTGAGAACCAAGATTCGAAATCCATGGAAGGGCATCGAAATTGTTTGCTTTAGGTCGTTTGAGGAAAGAAAAAAGCTTTTCTGAATATTATATTTTTGCTATAGGCATTATATGCGTTTTGTCTTTGTTGTTTTCTATTGCCCTAGAACTAGATGTTCGTTCTAATATAGGAAAATATGGTCCTACGCTAGTAGCTAATACCTTAGTTCACTCAGATTTTTCTCAAGCTGATCAAGTTGTTTTATCTCAGTTGACATCTTCGAGGCATAGTGCAGCTTTATCTATAGAAATTGCAAATAAGGAATTTTTAGCAGCTAGAAAACTTTGTAAATCTATAGTAAAAGGAAGCACGATTCTTCAAGGAAGACTAGTTCCAATACCAAGCTATAACAGTCTCTGTGTAGATATTGCTAAAACTCAACTAGAAGGAAATATTTTATTAACCCATCCTAAATTGAGTTCTTTACAAGTTTTCAATACATCTTCATACAATAAACTTTCACAAAAAACCTTTAGTAATGCTATTTTGCAAACTACTAGTTTGGCCAACAGAATAAAAAAACTTCGCCAAGTTTATGCTTTAGTTTTATTGGTGTTGCCTGTGGCGCTGTTTGTTGTTTTGCTAACTTTTATGGTTCTTATTTGGAAATATATAAGAAAAACTCAACAATATTATAGAAATAAAGTTCAACTAATTTCGGCTATGGAATTTTCTAAAGATGCCATTGCGGTAGTAGATACAAGAGGAAAAGTTTTAGGTTGGAATTCGGCTAGTGAAATAACTTACGGGATTAAATCCACTCAAGCAATAGGCAGGCAAATAGACCAAGTAATTTCTCCCGTGCTTTCGGTTTGGCAACAAAAAAAGATGATGGATTCCATTTTAAAAGGTGAAAGAATAACTAATCTGGAAATGTTTTTGTCTACTCCAGGCGAACAAGAAGCTCGCCAGATTGCTTGGAATTTCATTCCTATAGAGTCTAATGGGAAAATATTGGGAAATATGATTATTACCTCAGATCTGGAGAGTCATTGTCTTTTGCAGCAAAAACTTGACTTTTATACTTCTCATGAT
Source organism: Actinomycetes bacterium (assembly GCA_021795135.1). Taxonomy (GTDB): domain Bacteria; phylum Actinomycetota; class Acidimicrobiia; order Acidimicrobiales; family JAJYPT01; genus JAJYPT01. The sequence continues at coordinate 8,692 of JAJYPT010000016.1, read as the reverse complement.
TCTTTGACCGGTCTTTATAATAAGGACTTTTTTTATACGACTTTAAAAGACTATGTTTCAGCTAATGACTCCTTGGTAGTTATTTTTATTGAATTGCCTGGAATGAAAACTATCAGCACAATTAATTCTTTACGTGCAGATGAAGTTAGAATTGAAATTGCCACTCAACTTGATTTTATAGTGGGTTCAAACGGAATTTTAGCGAGATTTGCAAATGAAGGATTTGTTATTTTGCTAAAAGATAAAATTCAAAAAAATAAGGTAATGACACTTTGTTCTTTGTTGTTTGAAAAGTTACAGTCTTCATTTATTGTTGATTCAACAGCTATATTGCTAAAACCTTCAATGGGAATTGCTTTTAGAGATTTAGATTCTTGCTTTGAAGAAGAAGACCCTTTTTTATTGATCCAAAGAGCTAAAATAGCTTCTAAAGTTAGTCAAAACAAAAAAGTACCTTTTACTATTTTTGAACCTGGTATGGATGAAACTATTATATATCCATATAAATTAGAATCAGAGATTCGTTTAGCTTTGAGTAAAAAAGAATTTGTTGTTTTTTATCAACCAATCATAGGTAAAAAGCCTAATTGTTTTAGAATGGAAGCTTTGGCAAGATGGCAACATCCAACTAGAGGTATTGTTTCTCCAGATGAATTTATTCCCATTGCGGAATCTAGTGGACTTATAGTTGAACTAGGAAAACAAGTATTTGAAGATGTTTGTCTACAACTGAGTCTGTGGGAAAAATCTTATCCAGACATAGAAATTAATATATCTATCAATATTTCTGCTATTCAATTGTTGGATCCTAATTTTGTAAAGTTTATTTCTGAAACCCTATCTAGATTTGGAGTTTCTGGTTCAAGCATTACTTTAGAATTAACCGAAAACCTCTTAGAAGAAACAGAGTCTTTTTTGTATGTATTGAATGGATTGAGAACTCTGGGGCTGCGTTTTTCTGTCGATGATTTTGGAACAGGTTATTCTTCTTTGTCTCGCTTGTGTAGTTTTGCTTTTGATGAGTTAAAGATAGATAAATCTTTTGTAGATAGGATAAATGAAGGAAAAGAAAAAAATGCTTTCATTATTGCAATTATTGCAATAGCTAATTCTATTTCTTTAGATATTGTGGCAGAAGGAGTAGAATATCAATACCAAAAAGAGTTTTTAATATCTAATGGTTGCCATTTTCTCCAAGGGTATTTATTTGGGGTCCCAATGCCAAGCTATAAAATACAGGAGTATTTTCACAAGAAAATAAAAAGTTATAAAGCCTAGTTTTTGTTTTTGTCTCTATGGTCGCTCAAAAGCCTTATGACTTCAGCTTCTCCTTGTGACATTGAAGGACCAAAGGCTGAAACAAGGGTTCCTTTTGAATTACAGATTTTGCATTGAATGCCAAAAACTATAGATTCATCATCAGGGTTGCTTTCTCCTTCAAATCTATGGACCTCAATTACTTCAGCTTCTTTAGGATCGTGAGATTTTTTACATTTCTCACAAAATAATGAAGAGTTGTGGATATAAAAGGAATTTTTGTATCCCTTTTCGTTCATTTCCTGTAAAACAACAGGAAGACTTTCATCTGATGATAATTCTGGATTTTCTATTGTCATTTTTGTTTTATTCTCGCTTTTATTTTACGATCTGAAATAAATATTGAAACAACAAGAGCCACAATTCCTACGGCAGCTAATAAGAAAAAAAATATTGCCAAACTGGGATAACCTAAAATATGGGATGAGGTTGGGATTTTAGCCAGAAGGGCAGCACCTAAGAGCATAGCTGCTAGCACTAAGCCCATCGTTACTCTATTGGCTAGTTTTTGCAGGCCCCTTAATAGTTCTGCTTCGTCAAAGGCGTTTACTTTAAAAGTAAGATCGCCTTCGTTTAGAGATTCCATAATGCCATTAGCCCGATTTGGAAATTGTTCGAGGAAAGACCTTGTGGCTATTAAAGAAGAGAACAAAGAAGTTGAAGAAGCCTTCATTTTCGATCTTAGAACTGTAGAGGTAAAGCTTTTAATAGCAAGAGTGGGATTGAAATCTGGATTTAAACTACTAGCTATTTGATCTAAATTGAGTAGTACTTTACCCAGCATTGCCAGGTCAGAAGTAGTCTTCAATCCAGTTTTGGCAGCTAGGGTAGTTAGGTCTATTACTAAAGAACCAGCTTGGAGTTGTTGAATGGTAAGATTGCGACTTTGGACAGTAAGAGCATTTACTTCTCTGCGAAAAGTCTTTTCATCAAAATCTTGTATCGGATCTCCTATTTCAATTGCAATATCTGCAACTTGTTTCCCATCACTCTCACTTATTGCCAACAGTAATTTTATTATTTGATCTTGAGACGAAGGCATTAATCTATATACCATGCCGAGATCTAAAAGAGCTAATTTATTATCTGGAGTTAGAAGTATATTTCCAGGATGGGGATCTGCATGAAAAAATCCACTTACAAGTATTTGTTGTAAATAGGAGGCAAAAAGGTCTTCTCCTAAAGATTTAAGTAATGGGTTAGAAGAAGGTGCTGTAATTTCAGTTACTTTTTTTCCTTCAATAAAATCCATAGTTAAAACGCGTTCAGAGCTATATTCTAGTAGGGGTTCTGGAATGACTAAATTTTTATAACTTTTGAGTTCAGATCTCAATTCCAATAAGTTAACTGCTTCTTGATTATAGTCTAGTTCTTTTAAAAGCAATCTACTAAAAGTTTCAACAATGGGTTGGAATCCCAAACGTTTTCCAATATCGGTATGATTGTCCATAAATTTAGCTATTTCTTTTAAAGCCTTCATATCATGGATAATTTGGTTTTTTACATTAGGTCTTTGTATTTTTACAGCCACTTTATATGTATTTTTAAGCCGCGCCATATGAACCTGTCCCAAAGATGCAGAAGCTAGAGGACAAGGGTCAAAGTAATCAAAAGTTTCAGAAAGACTAGCGTCTAATTCTGCTTCTATGATACTTTTTACTGTTTCAAAACTCATGGTTTCTACATTGTCTTGCAGTCTAGATAAGGCTTTTAGATATTCAGGAGGAAGTAAATCAGCTCTGGTCGAAAGAAGCTGTCCTAATTTTACAAAAGTAGGACCAAGTCTTTCTAAGTCCCTGGGAAGCTCATTGATATCTATATCTTGTTGAGAGGGGATTTCTTTTTCAAACCCTGGAGGGAGTATACCCAAAGTCTCTGCCATTTCAAGTTGTCCATATTTTATAAGAAGTCGCCCTATTTGAATGTAGCGCTGAAGATATTTTGGTTGTATAGGAATCGCCACGTAGATAATGTTCCCAAAAGTAGTAGGTTTAGCAATTAATTAATGATGATCAAAGTGAAACTATGGCAATTTTAGACCTAAAATCTTGTTTTCATCTGTCTTAGAAGGTAAAACTGTTAGATAATTTATTCTCTTGATGAATAAATATTGACCGAATCCACTTTGAGTTCTGTACAAATAACTAATTTTATTTTATCTAGTTATTTTGAAGCTTTGGTTTTCGGATGAGAATCAGTATTCATAGAGTGAAGACCAGATGTTTTTTTTGCTTGTTCTTCCACAGCTGTATGAATTAGGTCTGATATAGCTTTGGATGGAGATGAGATCTTCGTCATCTTTCTTTGAGCTAATACCACACACCTTGGATATAACCCTTGCACTGGCACTGCTGTGAGGGTATTTACCCAAGATGGTAAAACAGCAGTAGCTGGAAGAATAGAAGGTCCATATTCATCAAAGGTTAGGGAAGCTATCAGTCTTACTCCTTCTAATTCTGCAATTGGATGTAACTTAATTTTCGCAGGTGCTATAGCTGAATCTAGTTCTTTTCTAAAAGTAGTTCCCTGTACTGGTAATAAAAGTTCAATATTAGCTATATCACTTAAATCTACTTTTTCTTTAGAGGCTAAAGGATGATCTTTTTTTACTACTAGAACTAATTCTTCTTGGAAAAGATTTTGAAAGTAAAAATCACCTCCAACAGGGATTGGAATAACGGCGAGATCTAAGCGTCCAGATTCTAGCTGTGTTTCTAATACAGAAGAGGTACCTTCGACACCTATAAGATCTAATTTTGGATATAATTTTTTAGACAAATCTAAAAGTTTTGGTAATAGCCAGCGTGCGGTAGTTCCTATCATACCTAATCTGACTGTACCTATTACTTCATTTGATAAAGCAGCAACGTCAGAATGTATAGCTTCTAATTCAGCCTCAATTCGATAAGCTCTATCTACGACTGCTTGACCTTCAGATGTAAGTCTATAGTCTTTTCTGTCTATCAAAAGAACGCCTAGTTCTTGTTCGAGGCGAGCAACATGAGCTGAGACATTTGATTGAACAGTATGCAATATATCTGCAGCAGCAGAGAAACTTTTTTGTTCTGCTACGGCTATCAATGATCTTAATTGTCGAAGTTCAATCATAAAAAATGATACCTAAAATCTTATATAACTGTTGGACAGATAACAAAAAATAAGAAAGAATAGTTTTATACCAAGAGCTATTCCCCCGAAAAACTCATTGGTCTAATGAGAGATCCCCCCCGATCTCTCATTAGAAGTGTTAGTTAAGTGGAGGTTTCCCCCAAACCCCCACTTAGGCTATACCGAAAAGCTTTTAGCTATATTCGGAAATATCTAAACGAAAGAGACTCTTCCCCCCAAGAGTCTCTTTCGTTTTCTTATTTATAGGTTACATTACTAAAGGTAGCTAAGTTAAATTAGAAATATCTGTATTTATTGATTGTAATGACTGGAAATAAAAGAGACTATCTAAATACTATGATTTTTCAACCTAAAATACGTCTAATGTTGGCTGTAAAAGTTGGTTCTTTTATTTCAGGTCTTTCTAGGAAAATGCAGATGGGAGAAGGAGCTGTAGTAGGGGGGCGCATAGCTTTAAAAATAGAGCCAGATTTATTGTCTTTGTTGTCTGAATCCAAAACTTCTATATTGGTATCGGGAACAAATGGTAAAACTACTACTACCAAGTTGCTTTCAGCTGCTTTATCTAGTGCTGGTTCGGTTGTATCTAATTCTGCAGGAGCTAACATGCCAGCGGGTTTAGTAGCAGCTTTGTGGAGTGCCAAAGCCAAAGATTTTGCTGTGTTAGAAGTTGATGAAGCCCATTTGGGGATAGTTGCTCCTAGTGTGAAGCCTAAAGTTGTGGTGCTGTTGAATCTTACTCGAGATCAATTAGATAGAGTAAGTGAGGTTAGGATGTTGGCTAAAAAATGGAAAGATGTCTTAGCAAGTATTCCTAAAACAGTGGTTGTTGCAAATTCCGATGATCCTATAGTTGTTTGGGCTGTAAAATCAAGTCCAAAAGTTTTATGGGCTCAAGTAGGCCATTCTTGGATTTCAGATGCCAATGGATGTCCAAATTGTGGGGGTAAAATTAATTATTCTGAATCTGAATGGCATTGTTCTAACTGTGACTTGAAAAAACCTTCTCCTCAAGGCTATCTAGATGGTAATTATTTTCACCTACAAGATGGAACTTCTTATGAAATAAATCTTTCTCTGCCTGGCAGAGTCAATCAGTCCAATGCTGCTATGGCTGCTATGGCTGCATCTATTTTTGGATTAGATTATAAATCATGTTTTGAATCTATGCAGAGCCTAAAACAAGTAGCAGGGCGCTATGATGAGGTTGAAATTGACGGAGTCAGAGTTAGGCTTTTGTTAGCTAAAAATCCAGCTGGGTGGGCTGAAATATTTAGTTTTTTATCTTCTGATAATATTCCTGTTGTAATTGGAATCAATGCTCAAATAGCAGATGGAAAGGATCCTTCTTGGTTGTGGGATGTTGAGTTCGAAAAGTTTGCGGATCGTTTTGTTGTCGCAACAGGAAGTCGAGCTTATGATCTTGGAGTAAGACTTTCTTATGCTGAAGTTCCTCATGAAGTAGAACAAGATTTTGTTGCAGCAATAAAAAGAGCTAATTCGTCTCGGGTGGATTTTATTGGTAATTATACTGCTTTTCAACAATTGCGTTCTTTGGCCAAGAAAGCCTATAAGTAATGAATGAATCAAAAATATATATAGCTGATATCCATCCTGATCTTCTAGGAACCTATGGAGATGGGGGCAATGCGGTAGTTTTGGCACAACGCTTGAAATGGCGGGGTATGCAAGCTGAAATTGTAAAAGTTAATTCGCAAAGTCCTATTCCTTCTAGTTGTGATTTCTACTGTCTAGGAGGAGGAGAAGATGCTCCTCAAGCTCAATCAGCTTACGAACTTAGAAAAAGTGGAGCTTTGAACAAAGCCGTTGAATCAGGTGCTGTAGTTTTAGGAGATGGTGCGGGTTTTCAAATTCTTGGAGATAGTTTTGCTGTGGGGGGAACAGATCTCCAGCCAGGTGTTGGTATTTTGGATGTAACAAGTGTCAAAGGTTTAGGACCTAGATCTGTGGGTGAAGTCATGGCGGTTGGTCAAGAACCAGCTAAAGGTATTTACTTGAGCGGATATGAAAATCATTCAGGAATTACCCTACTTGGAGCTAGTGTATCTGCTTTGGCAAGTGTGATACATGGCAATGGAAATAACCCCACTGACAATACTGAAGGCGCAGTCAATGGAAGAGTAATAGGTACTTATTTACATGGTCCAGTTCTCGTCCGCAATCCCCAATTAGCTGATTTGCTTTTGAGCTGGGTGGTGGAAGATTTGGCACCTTTAGATGACAGTGAGATTGAGATTTTACGTTCTCAACGTTTTTCTTCTTTTAATCATAACAACAAAAGCAATCTCAGATCTATTTTTGACTCTATAGGACAAAAGCTGAATTTGTAGTGCAGTTATTTTTTGTTAGAAGCTATTTTTTCTCTGATTAGATTTAAAGCACTCCCTGCAAATAGCCAATCTATATGTTCTTGGGTCAAACTATGACTGCAGTAAAATTCTTTAACTGAACCATTTGGAGTTTTTATTTGACATAATACGTTTTGCCCAGGAGTTATATTAGAAATACCTACAACACTTATAATGTCTTGAGGTCCTATTTCTTCATAAGTAGATTCAGATAAAAACGTAAGTGGCAATATTCCTTGCTTTTTTAGATTGGTTTCATGGATACGAGCAAATGAACGTGCAAGTATTACCTTTGCTCCCATAAAGCGAGGCTCCATTGCAGCATGTTCTCTAGAAGAACCTTCTCCATAATTTTCATCAGCTACTATGCACCAGTTTATTTTTTGCTTCTTTGCATGGCTAGCAGCTTCAGCTATTGGCTCTAGGGTCTTATGAAGTGGACAAAAACCAACTCCTATTTCTCCGCTAAAAGCTTCTTGTGCTCCCAATAAGAGATTGGCAGAAATATTTTCTAAATGCCCTCTGTATTTCAACCAAGGTCCAGCAGCTGAAATATGGTCAGTTGTACACTTGCCTTTTACTTTAATTAAAATGGGCAAATCTAAAAAGTCAGACACTTCAGATTTTGGAAATGGTTCTAGAAGTTGTAGACGTTGAGAATTTGGAAGAATTTCTATTTGCACATCTTGGTTATTAGAAGCTGGCTCTATGTAGCCGGATATGTTGTTGGAGAACCCTTCAGCTGGCAATTCTGGACCATGAGGTGCTTGTAAAACAAAATTTTGCTCATCGATTGGTCCAGACAGAGGATTGTTATTAAAGTTTCCAGACAAAGCGAAAGCAACTACTGCTTCAGGAGAAGCTATAAAGGCTAAAGTTTGAGCGTTTCCATCATTTCTTTTTGGAAAGTTGCGATTATAAGAGGTCAAGATCGAATTTACTTGTCCTTCTGTTATGTCATCTCTTTTCCATTGACCTATACAAGGACCACAAGCATTAGCTAGCACGACTGCACCTATAGATCGCATATCATCTAAGAGTCCATCTCTTTCTATGGTTGCTTGGATGCGCTCTGATCCAGGGGTAATCAAAAGAGGAATTTTTACTGAAAGACCTTTAGCAGCTGCTTGGCGAGCTACATTAGCAGCACGAGCCATGTCTTCATATGAAGAATTAGTACAAGAACCAACTAAACACTGAGAGATCTCTAAAGGCCAACCTTCGGTTTTTGCCTCAGCTATAAATTGAGAAATAGGACGAGATCTATCGGGAGTATGAGGCCCTACTATATATGGCTCTAGTTCGGATAAATTAATTTCAAGTACTTGATCAAAATATTTAGTTGGATCAAGTTCTACTTCTGGATCAGGTTTTAGGTATTCTTCAAACTTTTTTGCTAATTCAACATAGCCTTGTCTACCTGTTGAAGATAAATAGTTCGCGGCATGGTCATCATAGGGAAACAATGAACAAGTAGCTCCTACTTCTGCACCCATATTGCAAATTGTGGCTTTTCCAGTAGTACTAATAGAAGAAGTTCCTGGTCCAAAATATTCAATAATAGAGCCAGTTCCACCTTTTACTGTCAAAAGTCCAGCAACTTTTAAGATTACATCTTTAGCTGAACTCCAAGCAGATAAGGAACCAGTGAGTTTTATACCAATTAGACGGGGCCAGCGGATTTGAAAAGGTTGACCAACCATTACATCTACAGCATCGGCTCCTCCAACCCCTATAGCTACCATACCCAGACCACCTGCATTAGGGGTATGGCTATCAGTGCCTATCATCATGGCACCAGGAAAAGCATATTGTTCTAGTACTACTTGATGTATTATTCCTGATCCTGGTTTCCAAAATCCAATGCCATATTTTTG
>JAJYPT010000161.1 GCA_021795135.1 Actinomycetes bacterium | reverse complement strand
CGATCTTAGAGCGTCTTGATCCAAAAGATGAGAAATTAAAAATACAATTAGATTCTATTTCTCATCTAGTTTAGTTTCAGTTTGAATTTATTTAGGAGGATTTATGGCCAAGATAGAAGTTTTTGATCCAGTTTTGTGTTGCAGCACAGGAGTTTGTGGAGTAGATATCGATCAGCAATTGATAGATTTTGCAGCCAATTCAACTTGGGCTATCAAACAAGGAGCTCAAATTCAACGCTTCAACTTAGGTCAACAGCCTTTAGAGTTTGCTAATAATGCAGTGGTCAATTCTTTCTTGCAACGTTCGGGGCAAGAATCTTTACCATTGATTTTAGTTGATGGGGATGTAGCTTTAGCAGGACGTTATCCAACTAAGAATGAATTAGCTCGTTGGGCTGGTTTGTCTTTGACTATTGAGGTATCTCAATCTAATTCACAACCATGTTGTGATGGAGATAGTAATTGTTGATTTCTAGGCTTGTATATTTTTTAGGAGGACCTCATTTTTTTTCTTGAAAATCCACCAGTATTTATGTTCTTTACTGGAAAAGGTGGAGTTGGGAAGACATCTTTGTCATGTGCTAGTGCTATAGAGCTAGTAAAAAGAGGTAAAAAAGTTTTATTAGTAAGTACTGACCCTGCTTCTAATATAGGTCAAGTATTTAATCAACAAATTGGCGATTCAATAACTCCTATTGGGTTGCTTGAGGGTTTATTTTCTTTAGAGATAGATCCTCAAGAAGCAGCAATGAAATATAGAGAACGAATTATCTCCCCAGTTAGACAGCTGTTGCCTAAAGAAGTTGTAGATAATATACAAGAACAACTTTCTGGAGCTTGCACAACAGAAATTGCTGCTTTTGATGAGTTTACAGCCCTGCTTAGCAATGAAGGGTTGATAAAAGATTATGATCACATAATTTTCGATACAGCCCCCACAGGGCATACTATACGCTTATTGCAACTTCCAAGAGCTTGGAGTAATTTCATTGAAAAAAATCCCCAAGGTGCGTCTTGTCTTGGTCCTTTATCTGGATTGGAAAAACAACGTAGCCATTATGCTAAGGCAGTAAAAGCTTTAGCAGATTCTGAGCGTAGTAGACTAGTTTTGGTTTCACGGGCTCAAAAAACAGCTCTAGAAGAAGTTGCTTCGACACATGAAGAACTTCTTGAGATAGGTCTAGATAACCAATTCTTAGTAATAAATGCCTTATTACCCAAACCTGAGCATTCTCAAGATGAACTTTACAATGCTTTATATCAAAAAGAACAAATAGCCATTTCTCATTTAAATACCAAATTAGCTAATTTGCCAATTGATTATTTGAATCTTAGACCTTTCAACATGGTAGGTATAGAAGCACTTAGTCAATTGTTTAAAAAACAAGATTTAGAAGAAAAACAAGAATTTATAAATTTTCCAGCACCTAATTTAAATATAGAGATTCCAAATTTAGTTTCTTTGGTAGATCAATTGAGCCAATCAAAATCTGGATTGATAATGATGATGGGCAAAGGTGGAGTGGGCAAAACTACTCTAGCGTCTGCAATAGCATTAGAGTTGTCCAAGAGGGGATTTATGGTTCATCTGACAACTTCTGATCCTGCTTCACATTTGGGGGTTACTTTATCTGAATCTGTAGATAATTTAGAAGTATCTAGAATAGATCCAAAACTGGAAACCCAACTTTATGCTAGAGATGTTTTAGCCACCAAAGGACAAAGTCTTGACCTCCAAGGTAGGCAGATGTTGGAAGAGGATTTACGTTCTCCTTGTACTGAAGAGATAGCTGTATTTCAAAAATTTGCTCAGATAATAAAACAAGCTGATGATCGCTTTGTCATCATGGATACAGCTCCCACAGGACACACCTTATTATTGCTTGAATCTATACAAGCCTACAACCTTGAAATAGAGCGAAATGATCGGAATCATGAAGAAAAAAATTCTGAACTTAACTCTATGAATCGATTGCAAAACCCAGATTTAACTAAAGTTATTATAGTTACTTTAGCTGAAACCACCCCAGTACTAGAAGCTTCTCAACTACAACAAGATTTACAAAGAGCAGGAATCCAACCTTGGGCCTGGGTGGTCAATAACTCTTTAATATCTTGTGAAACCTCTTCAACGCTTTTACGCCAACGTGGAATTTATGAGATAGAACATATTCAAAATATTAGTCAAAATTTATCTAAACAAGTATTTATACTACCAATTCAGCCTCAAGAACCCGTAGGCAATAAAGCTTTGACGAGACTTTTTTCACCAAGCTAAAGATTGATAAATCATCTAAAATTACTTCAATTATTATTTTTGGCTACTTGGGCTATTACTGTATTTTGTCCTCGTCTTACAAGATATCCTCGACCAGGAGGAAAATTGCTTGCCTTTTGATTTGCTAATATATATCCTTCTTGAGGATCTCCACTCAAGATCAATCCTGGTGTTCCCATTTCTCTCAAAGACAGTAAGAAATCATCATAATAACGAGACATTCCACCTACTGTTTTTGTAGCTACGATGCTTACTCCTATATCTCTTGCTAATGAAACTACATCTATTAAATCGGACAAAGGTTTATTAGTAGAGGTATTTACTAATTCATAGTCATCTATTGCTATCAACAAATGAGGACCTAAATCTTTTTTTGTATATATTGCTTGGCGTTTTTGTATAACTTTATTACGAATAATCTCTTTGGCTTGTTCTAAGGTATCAATACCTGTTGCATAAGCTAAAACATCTATCTTATTTGCCAAATCCTCCAAACTACGTCGATAATCTATAAGAATAATATCGAAAAGGTCTTTTTGATTATTGTAGATACTTTCCAATATTGTCTTTAGAGTGGAAGTTTTTCCTGAAGAGGTATCTCCAAAGATTAAAAAATGAGGTTGAGAGCCAAAAGGATTAAAGTAAAAAGTTTCTAGATCGCTGTCTTGTAGCCCAAGAGCAATTCCTTTAGATATATCAGATGATAGCTCTTTTGTAGATAGGTATAAAGGTAGGACCTTCAAAGTTGGGGCTGTGTGGGTTTTTGAAATCTCTAAATTAATTTTTTGTGTTTGTTCTGGCTCTATAAGGGCTGTTTGGAATAGCAATCCCTCAGATGTAATGCCTCTTCCTTGTGTGGCATTTGCTAAAAGTAACTGAAAAGATTTTCCAATATCTGAATCTATTGGGTCATTCAACCTTAGCTCTAGACGGGTTCCTATATTGTCTTTGATTTTGGGCTTTATATCTATCCATCTATTAGATGTGAGTATTAAATGAATACCAATGTGTAGTCCAGCAGAGGCAATTTTAGCCAAGCTATCTAGGTAGAGTTCGTTTCCCTCAGCTTGAAACTGACCAAACCCATCTACAACAATAAAAATATCACCATATCTATTTTCTATTTCACCATTAGCTCGTCGCATTCTGTAATCTTGCATTCCAGCAATTGCAAGATGGCGAAACATTTCTTCTCTTTGTTGGATTATCCGCTCTATTTGACGAAATAATGCTCTCATTTGTTCAGGTTGTGCTCTAGAGGTTACTCCTCCTACATGAGCTAATTTAGATAATGAGAATAAACTTCCTCCTCCAAAATCAATTAAATAACATTGAACTAATTCTGCACTATAACAAGTTCCCATCATCGATATCAAGGTTCGTAAAAAGCTAGATTTTCCACTTTGGGGGGCTCCACATATAGCTAAGTGACCACCTTTGCCTATAAAATCTATCCAAAAAGATTGCTGTAATTGTTTAAAAGGAAGGTCTATTAAACCTACAGGAACCGAAAGATCACTTGGAAGATCACTTTGTTTTACGATTGGCTCAAATTGATCAAATCTTATTTCCATAGGTAAAGGATCTAGCCATATTTTGTGAGCTGGGGGAAAATCTAAGGGAGAATTTTGGAAAAATTCTATAACTTTTTCCAAATCGGTCTGTTTGTCTTGAATAAAAGAACTTTGTATTGACTCCAGATGGCCTTTTTCTGAAAATTTACGCACCTTTTGAGATTGAGGATCTATTTTTGAAGATTGCTCGATACTTACTTGGGCTGCTTTGAACAAAGTGAGCTTTCCATCAACTGACAAGTAAGCTGATCCTGGAAAAGGAGGCAAAAAGTAGGCATTGGGCTTACTAATTGCAGAAGAACTTTCGCTTTGGCTGTAGGTTCTAAGAGCAATTCTATATCTAAGGTGACTTTCAAGACCTCTTATTCTTCCTTCTTCTAACCTTTGGGTAGACAAAAGAAGATGCATCCCAGTGCTTCTTCCAGTCCTACCTAGGGAAACTAAAACGTCAAGAAATTGAGGGTTTTGGTTCAGTAGTTCTCCAAATTCATCTACGATGATGAGCAAATAAGGAAGTGGATCAAACTCTGGGTGG
>JAJYPT010000160.1 GCA_021795135.1 Actinomycetes bacterium | reverse complement strand
TGAAACAAATAACTACTATCCTCTTGAACAACCTGAAGAAGTCTTTAGTGCCTGGCCTAGTGCTAACCCCGAATTTGATACCAATATATTACGTTTTGGTTATACCTCTTTGGTAACCCCAACTGCTATATATGCATATGACATGGAAAACAAAACTAGAACGCTTCTCAAACAACAAGAAGTACTAGGAAATTACAATCCCAATGATTATGAGACAAAACGATTATGGGCAAAAGCAGAAGATGGAACCAATATTCCGATTTCTGTAGTTTATTCTAAAAAACTTGAACTAAACGGTAAAGCTCCCTGTCTTTTATATGGCTATGGCGCATATGAAACCAATATTGATCCGTTTTTCTCTTCCTCTAGAATATCCCTACTTGAACGAGGGTTCATTTTTGCAATTGCACATGTACGCGGTGGAGGTGAACTAGGCAGAACTTGGTACGAAGAAGGCAAAATACTAAATAAAAAAAATACTTTTACAGATTTTATTTCTTGTGCCAATTACCTAATAGAAAATAAATGGACCTCTCCTAAAACTTTAGTTGCCCGAGGAGGAAGCGCCGGAGGAATGCTAATGGGAGCTATAGCCAATATGGCTCCAGAACTTTTTTCTGCCATTGTAGCCGAAGTGCCTTTTGTTGACTGTCTTAGTACAATTTGTGATCCTAACTTACCTCTGACTGTTTTAGAATGGGAGGAATGGGGAAATCCCCTAGAGGATAAGGACGTCTATTATTATATGAAATCTTATTCTCCCTATGACAATGTAACTACCCAAAATTATCCCAAAATTTTAGCTACAGCTGGCCTTAGTGACCCTAGGGTAAGTTTTTGGGAGCCTGCTAAATGGGTAGCTAAGCTAAGAGATTTGAATCCCGAGGCTCAAATACTGTTAAAAACTGAAATGGGAGCAGGACACATGGGTCCTTCTGGAAGATATGCTGCTTGGAGAGATGAAGCTTTTATCTTAGGTTTTATAATTTCTTGCACTAAAGATTAAGACAAAGTCTCAAATCTAGGGATCTTTTGAATTTCAAGGTCTTTTTTCAATGGATTCAAACGATCCCTAGACGAAAGTATGGGATTGCCAATACCCCACTCTGCTCCAATATCAGGATCGTCCCAAGCTACTCCCAATTCTTCTTCTGGGTCATAATAACCATCTACTAAATAGCTAAGAGTCAGGTCAGTAAAAGCAATAAAACCATGCAGCACACCTGGTGGAATAAAAATACCTATAGGATTTTCTTCTCCAATTTCTAATTGCAAAGTCACATTTTGTGTCGGAGAATCAATTCGCAAATCATGAAGAACTACATTAGCCCTTCCAGCAAAAGCAAACCAATAATCTGATTGATGAATATGGTAATGAAGACCTACTAATGATCCTGCTTTTTTATTAGATTTATTCCATTGAATAGCTTCTTTGAAAGAAGGAAACCAAGATTTGCGAAAAATTTCTGAAAAATTACCTCTACCATCGTTATGAGCAGCTGGATTAGCAATAATTACACCTGATATTGAAGTTGAAGATAATAAATCAGCCATAGCTAAACAATAGTAGAAATAGAGTAGTCATGACTCCAAAGTTCTATAGCCCCCCCTATAGAAAACTAAGGGGCTACCGGATTTAGTTCCCATAGACTCAACTTCAGCAATGATCAAATGATGGTCTCCTCCCTCATATACTTGTTGAGGTCTGCATTCTATCCAAGCCAAAGAATCAATCAATAAAGGCAGTCCACATTCTCCAGAAGTCCAACCTACTTTTTCAAATTTATTTTGCCCCGATATAGAAAACGCCCTACAAATAGATTCTTGATTTTCATTCATAACATTTACACAAAAACGTCCTACTGCTTGCATTCTCGGCCAAGTTGTAGATTCAATTGATATAGCCATCGCCACAAGTTGAGGGCGAAGAGATAAAGACATAAAAGCCTGACAAGTAAGACCCATTGGTCCTTTGTCGTCAATGCTTGTAATAACTGTAACCCCTGTGGCAAAATGACCTAAAACTTCCCTAAAGTGAGCGGTGTCTAAGTTAGACGGCAAGCTCCATTTTGATTGATCATCCAAAAAATTCCCCTTTACCTGTTTTACTTACTTTAAGAAAAAAATTCACTATATAGCAAAAAAGAATTATTTTAAGTAAAAACTTCGTCAGATAATAAAGAAGAAATACTACTATAAAAAATATTTTTAATAAGAACGATTTTTAGTAAGAACGACCAGAAGAACCCATTCCAACAAGTCCTCTTTGTTGAAGCATGAGCTTTAAATCATGTGGATTAGAAGCTCCCGCCATAGCTGATTTCAAATCTATGCTACCTGATGCAAATAATTTAGCTAAGGATTGATCAAAAGTTTGCATACCGTAATAGTCACCATCTGCAACTATTTCGGCTATTTCAGAAGTTTTCAAAGGGTCAATAATACATTGTTGAATACGGCCATTGCTAACCATTACCTCTAGAGCAGCAACTCTACTTTGTCCATCAGAAGAAGAAATCAACCTTTGACAAATGACTCCTTTGAGTGAGCCAGCTAGTGCAACTCTAACTTGGGTTTGTTGATATGGAGGGAAAAAATCAACTATTCGATTTATCGTTTCAGTTGAATCAACAGTATGCAAAGTCGAAAGAACCAAATGTCCGGTCTCAGCTGCTCTCAAAGCTGCTTCGACTGTTTCTATGTCCCTCATTTCTCCCACTAAGATTATATCTGGATCTTGTCTCATTGCAGCTTTGAGAGCTGACGCAAAGTCATAGGCATCTAAACCTATTTCGCGTTGGTTTATAGAAGCAAGGTCGTCTTTATGTAGAACTTCAACAGGATCTTCAATCGTTACTATATGACATTCTCGAGTTTGATTAATATGGGCAATCATAGAAGCTAAGGTTGTAGTTTTACCTGATCCAGTTGGACCAGTTACCAAAACTAAACCTCTGCTTTCATTTGCCAATCTTGTCACAACTTCAGGCAATCCTAACTCTTCACAAGTAGGAACCTCTGTCAAGACCATTCTCATAACAAAAGAAATAGATCCTCGCTGTCTAAAGATGTTCACCCTAAAACGACCCAAGCCATTGACAGAATATGCAAAATCTAATTCAAACTTTTTTTGAAAATCTTCATACATGGCTGGAGATAAAATAGAAACAGCAATTTCTTGAACAAGAGAAGGATCGATTATAGGTTGACCTGGCAAAGAGCGTAAGATTCCATTAACACGTACTCTAGGTGGAGATCCAACTTTTAAATGGAGGTCAGATCCTCCTAAATCATTGAGATTATGTAGGCAAGTATCTAACCATTCATGCGACATAATTTCCATATCGGCTTAAATTTTACTTTTCATAAGTAAAGTTGATAAACAATAAAGATATTTCTAGTTTTTATAGTCCAACCCCTATTTGAGTTGAGGATAACAAAATGGTAAATAAAACTGAATTCGGTCTTCGTAATGACGTCTACAGAAGGCCCTTAGCAACTGCTTTAAATAGGCTTTCTATTACCCAAGGATGGAAATGTGCAGACATTGGGGCAGGGGGAGGAGATGTGTCCATTGCCTTAGCAGGAGTAGTGGGGGCCAAGGGAAGAGTTTATGCAGTAGATAACAATCCTCAAGCAAGAAATGAAGTAGCAAAAGCAGCAGCTGAACATAGTCAGGTAATTGCTATCACTCAAAAAGCTGAGTCTTTGAGACTTCCCGAATTAGTAGATTTGGCTTTTTGTAGATTTTTACTTATGCATGTTAAAGATCCAGTTTTAGTCCTTTCAAAAATGGCTTCTGCAGTGAAAGAAACTGGGTGGATAGTCGCCCAAGAACCTATCACCTCTTCAGGAAGAATTGATAATAAAGCCTTTTCTATGCCAGATTGTTCCAATCCAGATATTGGAGCTTTGCTTCCAGGGTTAGTAAAAAAAGCCAATCTAAAGATTATAGATGCTTGGGCAGAAGCCCCAGCGGGAGCAGGACCTGGACCAATAGCAGATTATTTAAAAAGCCTTACGGGTATAGATCCAGGTGAGGATTCAGTTGTGTTACCACCTTTGGTAACTGTTATTGCCAGACCTTGTTGATAATCAAGCTTTGAACAATTTGGATAGCTAATCAAAAAATAAAGGACAATTATGACCCAAAATTGCAAACCAAATTCCAATCAAGAAAAAGATTTAAAACCTCAAAGCACAATTGGCTCTTTTGGAGGAGAACAAGTTGCTGAGAAAACAGTAAAGCAAAATTCTACTTGTATACAACTTCCCTTTATTGGGCAAATAACGGTTCCTCCTCCAGAAGGTTTGGCTTGGTATGCAGGAGTTGGCTTATTAGGAATTACCGGAATAGTAGATTGGCCTATTGTCGCAGTTATGTCTTTGGG
>JAJYPT010000159.1 GCA_021795135.1 Actinomycetes bacterium | reverse complement strand
TCGCCTTAGAGATTTAGGTAATTCTGTTATTGTTGTTGAACATGATGAAGATACAATCAAAGTTGCAGATTACATAGTAGATATTGGTCCAGGTGCAGGAGAAAATGGAGGGAAAATAGTATCAGCCGGAAGCTTTCAAGATCTCATATCATCTCCAGAGTCTCTTACAGGTCAATATTTAAGTGGAAAACGTTTCATAGCCTTACCTGCTCAGCGGCGCAATCCTAAGGGCGAAATAAGCATTAAAAATGCTAAAGAGCATAACTTAAAAAATATAGATGTTTCTTTTCCCCTAGGATGTTTGGTTGCAGTTACTGGGGTGTCTGGTTCAGGTAAATCTACTTTGGTAAATGATATTTTGCATAAAGCTCTAATGCAAAAAGTATATAGATCTAAAGAAGTCCCAGGTAGATACCATTCAATAGATGGTGTAGATCAAATTGATAAAGTAATAGATATTGACCAAAGTCCAATTGGACGTACTCCTAGGTCTAATCCAGCTACTTATACCGGTTGTTTTGATGGTATTAGGAGGCTTTTTAGTCAAACCAATGAAGCAAAAGTAAGAGGGTATCTACCTGGGAGATTTTCCTTTAATGTTCCAGGAGGAAGGTGCGAGGCATGTTCAGGGGATGGAACAATCAAGATAGAGATGCATTTTCTACCTGATATCTATGTACCTTGTGAAATATGTAAAGGTTCTCGTTATAATCGAGAGACCCTAGAGGTTACATTTAAGGGAAAAAATATAGCCCAGGTATTAGATATGCCTTGTTCTCAAGCTTTAGAATTTTTTGAAAATCAACCTTCTATAGTTCGTCATCTACAAACTCTTGTTGATGTTGGTCTTGGTTATGTCAGGCTGGGCCAATCTGCTCCTAGCCTCTCAGGCGGAGAAGCCCAGCGAATAAACCTTTCAGCCGAACTTTCAAAAAGGTCTACTGGTAAGACTGTTTATATCCTTGATGAACCCACCACAGGTCTTCATTTTGAAGATATACGCAAATTGTTAAACGTTTTATCTCGCCTTGTTGATTCAGGTAATTCAGTCATAGTTATTGAGCATAATTTAGATGTTATAAAAACAGCTGATTGGATAATAGATTTGGGTCCAGAAGGAGGAGACGGTGGTGGACAGGTAATAGCAGAGGGACCTCCAGAACAAATTATCCTCAATAAAGTCAGTCATACAGCTAAGTTTTTAGAACCTTTACTTAAACATCATTAGTGTTATTATTTAGATAAATATCTTAGATAATAAAAAAAGCTATCAAAGCTATTGTAGAGATTATAATTTCTTAAAAGTTTTAATCTACCCATTAGGATCTGATGTAAAAGTTATATTGATAGCATCCAAAGCTGTCTATAAAAACTAATGGTCGTTTTTGATTTTTGTTTACTGTAGTGATTTATGAAGTACTCTATGTTGATATGCGAATATATTATTTCAACAATCAACTTAGTTGGTTTGCTAAATAAATAATATGGAGAACTTAATTTGTAATAATAGATAAATATTGGCAAATTAGCTTAGTAATACACTATATTTTAAGAGCTAACAATTTTATTTATTTATAAAATCAAGAAATCTTTATCTTGGCTATAACAATAATAAATTAACTAATAATTATTCAATTAGGACTAACATTATGACAAAACCTAAAGTTAAAGGGAATTGGCCGCTTTGGTTTCTCCTAGCACCTTTCATAGGTCTTTTATACCCTCCTTTTTATGCAAAAATAACCCCTCGTCTTTTGGGTTTGCCTTTTTTTGTCTGGTATCAATTTGCATGGGTTATATTGGGAGCTTTGATTATAGGGCTTGTTTATTTAATTCAAAATTTACTTAGGAATGAACAATGAAAATCAACTTAGTTGAAGTGAGTGTTTTTGTCCTTCTTTTCTTATTAGTAACAGTCTTGGGCTTTCTCGCTTCGAGGTGGAATAAAGCTGACTTGAGTCTTCTAGATGAATGGGGATTGGGAGGAAGAAAATTTGGAACTATTATTTCTTGGTTCCTCCTAGGTGGAGATCTTTATACGGCTTATACTTTTATTGCTGTTCCAGCTTTAGTTTTTGGTTCAGGGGCCATTGGACTTTTTGCCATTCCATATACAATTATTGTCTATCCTATTGTTTATGTGGTTATGCCCAAATTATGGGAGGTAGCAAGTAGTAGGGGGTTTGTGACGGCTTCTGACTATGTAAAAGAACGTTTTGACAGTCGTTGGTTAGCTCTTGCAATAGCTATAACTGGCATTGTAGCTACTATGCCTTATATCGCATTACAAATCTTTGGTATTGAAGTAGTAATTTCTCAGATGGGAATCCCAGTAGAGATATCTCTTATAATTGCTTTTTTAATTTTGGCTGTATTTACTTACGTAAGCGGTTTGAGAGCTCCAGCTTTGATTGCTGTGGTCAAAGATACTTTGATTATTATTACTATTTTGGTAGCTATAGTAGTAATTCCTATGCATCTAGGTGGATTTAGTAACATATTTTCTAAAGTCCCTTTAAAGAAGCAGAATTTGCCGCCTGCTTTATTTGGAGGTTATGCTACTTTAGCTTTGGGATCTGCTCTAGCTTTATTTATGTATCCTCATGCCATAACGGGGGTATTTAGCTCACGTAGCCAAAGAGTAATTAAACGCAACGCCGCACTTATGCCTATTTATACCCTTGTTCTTGGTCTTATAGCTTTACTTGGATATATGGCAATAGCATCTGGAATACATCCAACTAAACCCTATCTGGCTAATGGGGTCATACCATCTTTGTTGAGTAAATCTTTTCCAGCACCTTTTGTTGGCTTTGCATTTGCTGCGATAGCAATTGGAGCTTTGGTACCAGCTTCTATTATGTCAATAGCAGCTGCTAATTTATTCAGTAGAAATGTTTGGAAAGACTTTTTAAGGCCAAACGCATCAGGCGCTGAACAAAGTAAAGTAGCAAAAATAACTTCTCTTTTAGTAAAAGTTGGGGCTTTAGCCTTTATATTAGGTGCTCCAACTACCTATGTAATTAATTTTCAATTAGCAGGAGGAGTGTGGGCTCTTCAGACAATTCCAGCTATTGTTTTAGCACTTTATGTTGGGTGGCTAGATAAAAGGGCCGTCTTGCTAGGCTGGTTTGTGGCGGTAGTTTATGGAACTTATGAAATCAAAGGGCTTAAATTTAAAAGTTCGCTTTCTACTATTCCTTTTTTTGGACCTCATTCTCCTAAGCTTTATGTTGGAATCATAGCTTTGGTAATTAATCTTGTTATAGTTTTTGGATTTAGTTTTTTGGCTAAGGCTTTAGGTCTCAATCAGGGAGAACAACTTTTACCCAAACCTGGAGTAGAAAAAATTTCTGATGAGTCACCAAGTTTGATACAGGGATTAGGACCAATAGATTAGTATTTTGCAATTAGAGTAGAAGTTATTGTTTAATAATTTATTGAAATTAATTTTCCTGCTAGTAACTTCAATATTTAATTTGAGTTACGATAAATTATGGTAAGAAAATTTTTATGAATAATGAGATGATATAAACTGTAAAATAATTGCATAATTTAATAGCAAATAAGGTTCTCAATTACAATGTCAATATTTAGAAATACTAAATAGCGGAGATTAGATATAAAAAGAATTGGTTAAGTCTCCCTCAAGCCAACGTAAAGCTATAGTAGCTTCAGTCGTTGTTGCAATATTATACATTCTATATATGGACCTAAGATCCGTTGTAACTGTCGGCGGTAATTTGAGCTATTTCGCTTTAATTGGACAAGAATACAGCAATATTCATCAGCTGCCTTCTTATCTAGCTGTAGTTCCAGGTACTGGATATGATGGACAATTTTTTCTTCGTCTAGCGATGGATCCATTTAATTTTCATAAATGGGCTTTCGGCATGACTTTTGACCATTCATATCGTGTTCAAAGAATTATTTATCCATTTTTTGTTTGGATTTTAAGTTTAGGACATCACCGTAGAGTCCCTTTGGCTCTTATCGAAGTAAATATTATAGCAGTATCTTTCATAGCTTATTTTGGCACTTTGCTTGCCTCGACTTCGCGTTATGCAATGCTAATAGGTATTTCTTTAGCTACCTATGTCGGATATGCCTTTAGTACAGGACACGATTTAGCAGAACCCACTGCTGCTGCTTTGCTTCTAGGTGGACTTTTGGCTTTACGCAAGAATAAGTTTTGGATGGGATCCATTCTTTTAAGTCTGGCTCCTCTTGCTCGTGAGACTGAACTTATTGTTCCGTTTTCAATAGGGATTGTATGTTTGTTGGAATTAATAAAAAACAAAAAACCTTCTTTACCTGCCAAAACTTTTATTCTTCCAGGAACTGTTTTTGTTGTTTGGCAGATTGTGGTAGCCACGGCTTTAGGAAGGTTGCCTCTATCGGGTGAT
>JAJYPT010000158.1 GCA_021795135.1 Actinomycetes bacterium | reverse complement strand
TTCTAATGCTTTCAACAGTTGGGTTTTTCCTATTAACATAAAAACAGATCCTCCAGCTGCAGCCACTAAACAAAATATCCAAGCCCATTGATAAGAACTATGTTCTACTAATAATCCAAAAACCACTGGACCAATAATTGCACCTAAAAAAGCACCAGATTGAGTTATGCCTGTGGCGTGACCAGTTGCTTTGGGATGTGTGGTTGCAATAACAAAATTGAATAGTCCTGGCCATCCCCAACCAAACATGAAGCCAATAACTATTGCAGGTATAAAAGATGAGCTTATTCCACTAGCTAGACCACCAAAGGCTACAGCTCCTATTCCAAGCATCAACATAACTATATTTAGATGACCCTGTTTTAACTTGTCAGCTAAATTTCCTATAAACAATCTAGAAAATAAAGCACCCACACTACCAAGGGCAGCAATGAGTCCTGATTGTCCGGCATTGAAATGTTCAAATACCCCATAAGGTACTGCAAAAGTACCCAAGGCATTGGCTGCAGAAGAACCTAAAGTCATCGCAATGGTCAATATCAAAAGTGGGCGTAGATGGATTTTACCCTTAGATAAAGAATAAGTTTTGGTTGATATTGAGCCTATTTTTGAAACCAACCATAAAGAAGCCAGAGCAATAAAAACACCTAATAGGTAAACCCATCTCCAGCCTATGGTAAGGGCTATTAGGGGTAGAGCTAACCCAGCAAATAAAGTTGCGCTAGGAATAGCTGATTGTTTTATTCCAAAAGCTAAACCTTGTCTAGAAGAAGGAACAGACTGACTTAGAAAAGAATTTGCCGCTGGTTGAATTATTCCGTTTGCAATTCCGCCCAACATCAAACATATTGTCAATTCATAAAAAGAATTTGCCCAAAAAGATACAAGAAGCATGGTTGAAGCACTTATGCTGATGCCTATTTTCATTATCTTGACTGGACCAATTTTTTCTACAAATCGAGCCAAGAAAATAGAACATATTGCAGCTGATATGAAGAAGCTAGCTATAGTTTCTCCAAGTTGAGTACTGGTAAATACAAACGAATGATTGATCTGTAAAAACAAAGGACCAGTTAGAAATACTGGTAAAACCGCAGCTGTAGTAGATGCTACGGCTGCGGTCATAGGAGCAAATTTTAATTGGCTATTTTCAGACATGAACTAACCAGATAAATTAGGAGCTAAAATAGCCAAAATTTCAGCCTTAGCTTTTGTAAAAAGTATATTAATTATTTTCTAAAAGTCTAAAAACTAGTCCTGTTCTTGGCTTTGGATAAAAATAAGTACTCTTAGGAGGCATGCGAAGTTGTTTTTTTCCCGAATCTGCAATTAATTCAATACTTGGTGCTCTTAGTAAAAAGGCTAAATCTGCTTTTGATTGAGCAATTTCTTTTTTGATTTCAGGAATCATTGCTTCGTATCTAATTTCGTGGTCTCCCAGCTCACCAAGGACAAGGTCTAAGCGACTCGAATCTAAATCCATAGTGATAAGTTCATTAGTTTTTTCTAGTGGTTTTAATAACCAAGTTTTATCATTGGTTATAAGTGCTAAAGAACCTTTAGTTTCCATCTCTTCAATTAGTTCTTTATCTGAATTACTGCTAGAGGGTAAAACTTCAAAATAAGAGGACAAAATATTTAAAATATTATTCTTGGTATTTTTGTCAGTTGAATCATTGAACTTGATCAAACGATGTATAGGTTGGACTAAAAGTTCTTTCTCAGATAGTTCAACAACAAAAGTCATTATAAAGTCAGATCCAGTATTGTTTGAGTTTTGAGAACGTTGTTCTTCTTGAAATGCGAGAGCTGTTTCAAATCGATGGTGACCATCGGCAATTATTAGTGGTTGAGAAGAAACAATTGAAGAAATCTTTTCAATTGCATCAGGGTCTGAAACTGCCCACATCTGATGTAGAACTTGGTCTTCATCTTGACAATAAGCAACTGGTTCGCCTTCTATGTTTAGGTAATCAGTTAGACCTTGAGCCAAAGAAAGGGTCCATACAGGAGACAAATTTGCATTGCAAGAACGTAAAATATTTAGCCGATCTCCCTTGGGCTTTGGCATAGTTTGTTCATGAGGAAATATATTTCCTGTACCAGGCTTAGAAAGGCGTAAAGCTCCTATAACCCCAGTAGTTTGGCGCGCTTGTCCTTTTTGGTCTGTGTAGGACATTTTGTAAATATAAAAACAATTTTGGCTATCTTGTTTTAATATTCCTTTTTTTATCCAATCAGAAAATAACTTTTGAGCAACAGCATATTTATCTAAGTCCGTTTCTGGTAGAGGCAGTTCTATCTTTACCGAGTTGTAAGAACTTTTAGTGACTAAATCTTCACGCTGTTCGGAATTGATAACATCATATGGAGGAGCAGAGACATCATCGAGGTTTTTAGACCCGATATCGTATCTGACCCCTTGGAAGGGAGAAAATTCAAGCATTTTCAGCACTTTATCTTAAAAATCACTTCTAATTTTAAAAAATATACAGTTAAATACTAATAAATAGTTTTTCCTATGATCAAAAGGGGTAATTTTAAAATAATGATTATACCTGATTTTAGAAAATCTTTAGACGAAGGAGCTTCTTTAGCTCGCAATACTGTAAAAAAGGCTGAAAATATTTTAAAAGATATTTCCCGCCAAGCTGAAGGTGGGCGTAAAAATGTTCAAAAAAAGGTATACGAATCTTTGAATCCCGATCAACAGCAACAGTTGGAAAAAGGAATTAAGACTTTTAGTGACCTTACTTTTCAAAGTATTAATACTTTGAAAAAAATTACCTCTGAAGAATTGAGTAATCTTCAACAAAAAACTGGACTTTTAAAATCAAGCCATAGCCCTACAGAGGTAAAAAAAGAACCCGATGATGTTTTTAGTCCTCAAGATACTAACCCTAAACCTTCTTCTTCTCGAAGAGGGTCTAGGTCTAATTCTAAGACGACTAATCCAGCCAAGTCTACAGATACCCCCAAATCAAATCCATCTGATTCTCTAGACGAATAACTCTCTCTTATAGGGCTAATATAAAAGTAAGGGTTTGATCGTATTAAGCCGCGTCGTCGTTTAGACCTAGAACTAGTAAAAAGATCTTTATTTGATAGTCGGGAAAAAGCTCAAGAAGCTATTTCAAATAATTGTATATTGGTAAATGGGGCACTGGCAACTAAAGCTGCCCATATGGTCAGTGCCCAAGATCAATTACTGATAAAACATCTTCCGCCTTTTGTCTCTAGAGCCGGTTTTAAACTCCAAGCGGCTTTGGAAGAATTTGATATATCTGTCCAAGGTTTACAAGTTTTAGATGCTGGCGCCTCTACTGGAGGCTTTAGTGACTGTCTTTTGCAAAGAGGAGCCTCAAAAGTAGTTGCCATAGATGTAGGACATGGTCAACTCCATCCAAAAATTCGCCACGATGAACGTGTATTGGTAAAAGAAAAGCTGAATTTAAAAGATGTTCAGCTAAAAGATTTAGGCGTTGATCCTTTTGAGCTGATAGTTGTAGATCTTTCTTTTATTTCACTAAAAAGTGTCTCTAGGGTTTTAGTGGAAGAACTTTTAGACAAAAAAGGTCAAATGGTAGTCCTAGTCAAGCCACAATTTGAAGCAGGTAGGATCGAATCATCTAAAGCAAAAGGAGTAATCAAAGATAGCCTTATTTGGAAAAGAGTTCTAAAAGAGGTTATAGAAGATTTTTCAAATCGAAACCTATTTGCCTGTAATGTGATGATTTCTCCTATAACTGGTTCTTCTGGCAATGTTGAATTCCTTTTACATTTATGTACAGATGAGTTTTTGGGTGAAAAAAAACAACTAAGCGATACTATAGATATAGATAATTTGATAGAACGAGCCTTAGACAGACAGGGATTAGCTGAGTGATCAATTTTGGTTTTGTGGTTCATCCAAGGCGCCAAGCTGCTTTGGATCTTACTCAAAGTATTGTCACTTGGTTGGAAGAATTAGGGCATAAAAGTTTTCTACTTGATGCAGATAAAGAAATTCAACAAAAGCTATCAATGTCAACTTTGGAAGAAGTTTTTCCTCAGTTGGATCTAATTATTGGTCTTGGCGGAGATGGCACTGTGCTTAGAGCAGTTGATCTTGCTTGTAGCTATGACATACCAGTTTTAGGAATCAACCTAGGACATCTTGGGTATCTAAGTGAAGTTGAGCCTTTGTCTTGGAAAAATGCCCTACAAGCTTATTTAGATGGCAATTATCAAATTCAACAAAGAAACTATCAAAACTTTAATAGAAATAATTTTCAAAAGAGAAATAGTAATTATCAGAATGGAAATAAAAACAATAACTTTAATAATACTAAAAACAATTCACAAAATCAAAAATGGAAGAAAAGAACATCCATGGAATATAAGGGGTGGTGCCACACCACTACCACC
>JAJYPT010000157.1 GCA_021795135.1 Actinomycetes bacterium | reverse complement strand
TGAGGCAACCGAAGATCAAAGTCGTCAAATTGAAACTTTGGGTTTACAAGCTTTAGAAAGTCATCTTGAGAGAAATTTGAAAAGTATGGGAGTACTAGGTCGTCATTGAAGCGCCGAGAGGTTTGAAATCGAACTAGTCTGGTAGAGATGAATGCTCAAGATCTAACCGAATTAGTAGTTAACCTTTGTAAAAGAAGAGGTTTCATTTTCCCCTCTGCGGAAATATATGGAGGGTTTCGCTCTACTTATGATTATGGTCCTTTGGGTGTATTGCTTTTGAGAAATATAAAAGATGAGTGGTGGCGTTCAATGGTCCAACTACGTCAAGATGTAGTTGGATTAGATTCTGCTATTTTGTCTTCTCCTAAAATTTGGGAGGCTTCTGGACATCTAGATAACTTTACTGATCCTTTAGTTGATTGTAAAAATTGCAAAGAACGTTGGAGAGCTGATCACATTGAAGGAATCTGTCCAAATTGCGGTTCTGCTGATTTAACCGAGGCAAGAGCTTTTAATATGATGTTTAAAACCTTTGTTGGTCCAGTTGAGGATGAAGCATCAGTTGCGTATCTAAGACCTGAAACTGCTCAAGGAATGTTTGTAAATTTTCTAAATGTATTACAAACAATGCGTAAGAAGCCTCCTTTTGGTATTGCTCAGTTAGGTAAATCTTTTAGAAATGAGATAACCCCTGGTAATTTTGTTTTTAGAACTAGAGAATTTGAGCAAATGGAAATGGAATATTTTGTCCCCCCAGAACAAGCTGATAAGTGGTTTGAATACTGGTGCGAACAAAGGTATAACTGGTATCTAAATTTAGGAATTTCAAAAGATAAGATTCGTCTTAGGAAACATGAAAAACAAGAGTTGAGTCATTATTCTAGTGCTACTTCTGATATTGAGTTTTTGTATCCATGGGGTTGGGGTGAGTTAGAAGGTATAGCAAATAGAACAGACTATGATTTGTTTGCCCACACTCGAGGTTCGGGACAAAAGTTAGAGTTTTTTGATCAATCTAGCGGAACTAGGTATACTCCTCATGTAATAGAACCTGCTGCTGGAGCAACAAGGGCAATGATGGCATTTTTACTATCTAGTTATGATGAAGATGAAATATCAGGAGAAAAAAGAACAGTCTTGCGATTGCATCATAGACTAGCTCCATATAAAGTTGCTATTCTTCCTTTATCTAAAAAATCAAACCTAATAGAGATGTCTAATCAAATTTTTGACGACCTTTCTAATAGCTTTATGTGTGATTATGATGAAACTCAATCAATTGGTAAACGCTATCGTAGACAAGACGAAATTGGTACCCCTTTTTGTGTAACTGTTGATTTTGAATCTTTAGAAGATAATCAAGTTACTGTTAGATCAAGAGATGATACCAGTCAAGTTAGATTACCCATCGATCAGGTGAGAGATTTTATTCAAAAACATATCAATCCAATTAATCAATCTAATTAATTGAAATATGGTTTCAGACAATATTGATAATTAAGGTTCTATTGTGATACCAGAAGAGGATCTTTCTAGGCTGCGACAGGCAATTGATTTTGTACAAGTAGCTTCTGAGTATACAGCACTAAAAAAACAGGGACAGCGCTGGGTTGGGCTTTGTCCTTTTCACTCTGAGAAAACCCCCTCATTTTCTATCAATGCCCAAGAAAAGTTATATCACTGTTTTGGTTGTCAAGCTTCTGGGGATGTAATTACCTTTATAAGAGAATTAGAGCATTTAGATTTTGTTTCTGCAGTTGAAAGGTTAGCTCAAAAAGCTGGAATTCACATTTCTTATGAAGAAGATGCTGATTTTGCTTTAGTACGTAAAGAACGTAAGTCTTTGTTAGATTTGATGACTCGAGCAGCTGAGTGGTACCATGAAAATCTTTTATCGCATCCTCAAGCTGGCCTAGCGAGAGACTATTTAAGATCTAGAGGTTATGACGGAACTTTAGTAAGACGTTTTAAATTAGGTTGGGCTCTAGATAGCTGGGATGGTTTAGTCAAAGCTTTAAATATAGATGCCGATTTATTGGTAAAAGCAAGATTGGGTTTTGTGAATAAAACAGGTCGATTGCAAGATTCTTTTCGATCTAGAATAATGTTTCCTATTTTTGATATCAGCGGACAACCTATTGCTTTTGGTGGACGTAGTTTACCCAACCAAAATACAAATGCATTAGGCGGAATCTCTAAGTATAAAAATTCTGCTGAATCATCGTTATATTCCAAAAAAAAGGTTCTCTATGGTCTCAACTGGGCAAAAAATGCAATAGTGCGCCAAGATTTAGCTGTGGTGTGTGAAGGTTATACAGACGTAATGGGATTTTATACAGCTGGAGTTGAAAATTCAGTTGCTACTTGCGGAACAGCTCTTGGAGAAGAACATATAAAGGTACTTTCGGGCTTTGCTCACAAAATAGTCCTAGCATATGATTCAGATACAGCTGGTCAATCAGCTATAGAAAGATTTTATGAATGGGAGAAAAAATATAGCTTAGATATTTCAGTTGCTGTTTTGCCACCAGGACAAGATCCTGGGTCATTAGCTGCCAAAGATCCCCAAACATTATCCTTGGCGGTAAAAAATTCAGAGCCATTTTTATTGTTTAGGTTAAAAAGAGTTTTTGAAAAATATAATTTGTCTACAGCAGAAGGTAGAGCAAAAGCAGCGAGAGCAGGACTTAGTCTAATTGATCAATATCCTGATCCTATAGTAAAAGATTTATATTTGATGCAAATAGCTGATATGTCTCAGTTGGATCCAAATGTATTGAGAAGCCAAATTTCTACCAAAGGACAAAATTTTTCAAATAGCCATACTTTTCTAAAGAAAAGACCAGTTCTAACAACTGCTAAGCCAACAACTGCTTTGCCAATGGTTGAACTTATTGCTTTG
This sequence comes from Actinomycetes bacterium, assembly GCA_021795135.1. Taxonomy (GTDB): domain Bacteria; phylum Actinomycetota; class Acidimicrobiia; order Acidimicrobiales; family JAJYPT01; genus JAJYPT01. The sequence goes on along the minus strand of JAJYPT010000157.1, from coordinate 1,551 downwards.
CGAATCGCAATTAATCGTCCTGAAGAAGTAATGGATTTAGAAGAATTTCTTTTTAGTAACGAATTGACACATGCTTGTTATATTGCTTTGGCCTCTCATCAAGATATTCATGCAGCCATTGGAGATTCTGATCCTGAAGTTTCTAAGTTGTTATCTAAATTAGCAGTTGAAGACGACAAAGGCGAGACCGGTAGGGAAATTATAGCTAGACTTGTAGAAAGGGCAGTTTTGAAAGAGCTTTCTAAATTTGAGATGAAAGCTAGGCGCTCTAATTCATTATCTGTAGATATGGTTGCTGAGTTTTCTTGGCTAAAACTTAGCCTAGAAAAAATAAGACAAGATGATTATTCTCAAGATCTTTTGAAATCTTTATTACAATGGTTACATAAGTTCAATTCAAATTAAATGATAAATAATTTATTAGAGTAGAAAAATCCTTATATTTTTTGCTCTAGAGTAAAAAATATAATCTAATCTAATCTAGACTGTTTATGTTTCTAGCTACTTGATAAATATAATCAAAACGGCGATTATGATTTTGAACTCAGTCTTTTTTTGGTAAATTAATTTCTGTCTTATAAGATAGAAGTCAATATCTAATAGATGCTAGTTTTGTAGATACAACTAACTAATATAGATTTTGTTATGTTTTTCAAAGTTGGTATTCCGGGGTAGCTCAATCGGCAGAGCGGGTGGCTGTTAACCACTAGGTTGGGGGTTCGAGTCCCTCCCCCGGAGCATCGGGCCCGTAGCTCAGTTGGTTAGAGCAGGGGACTCATAATCCCTTGGTCGCAGGTTCGAGTCCTGCCGGGCCCACTATTTTATATAAGATACCAAAGGCTATTTAGCTTTAAAAATTATGGTTGAAGAATTTATTCGCCCCCTAGAGTAGCTTTCTTAAAAACCGACTGAAAATTGATATTTATCATTTGATGCATATGATATACCTGAGTTCGATAAAGAGTGAGATTGCTTTTTTTGTTTGTTTATTTCATCTTTACTATGGTATCTATTCTTACTTTGAATCAATTAGAAGTGGCATCAAATCCAGAATGTTCACCTATAATTATTTAACTAATATGTAGAGTCTCACATGATGTTTGGGTAAAAAAGGCAAATAAAATAGCTCAACTAATAGGATTTCTCAAAAGGGTAAATGTCTTTTCAACCGCTTTATGTTTGAGTTAGAAAGAATTATTTAGCCTGTTCTGATTGCAAAAGTTCATCTAAGCGAAGTTTAAATTCCTCGATAGTAATCTCGCCCTTGGCAAAACGCTCTCGCAGAATTACTACTAGATCTTCACGGGGGAAGTCTTGGGTTGAATCGTTGTTAGGCTTAGATACTTCAAAATTAGATTCTCTATTGGTTCCAAAAGAGCTATGGTTGTTGATTGTTCAGAACAAGGCAATTCCTATACCAATCAATATTGGAACTAAAAGCATTGGCCACAAGAAATTGAATCCTGGGTTCATCATAACATTTGCTCCTTAGCAAATTAAGAATAAGATCAACTTCTGATTTAGAAATTTACAGAAAGTAATAAAACAGGT